>JAGFXW010000293.1 GCA_017861495.1 Bacillota bacterium | reverse complement strand
CAAACTTAAACAACCGTTCCGCAACCCCAAGAACAATTGGCGCCTTCAACTCCTCTCCAACTTCACCAACAGCCCCTAGCGTTTCAAAATTGAATACATTAAACCCCCCAACAGCATATTTGCGTTGACGCGCATCTTCAAGTATCTCCCGCATACTAACTAAGGCCAAGGTTGAACTCCTCCTTTAAGGTAGTGTAAGGCATATTTTTTAACTATTATAAACTTTCGCTATTTTTGCAAAAATGCCTGCGCAATCAGAAAATTTTTTTCATTTTTTTCTGCTTGCGCAGGCATTTTTACAACAAAAAAATACTCCCCGATTTGTTTCGAGGAGTACTTTAGCGACTTATTTTTTTAATTGGTCTTTAGCGAGGTCTACCAATTTTGCGAAAGTTGCCATATCGGCAACAGCCATATCCGCCATCATTTTGCGGTTTACTTCAACACCGGCTTGTTTCAAACCGTTGATAAGCTGGCTATAGGATAGGCCGTTAATTCGGGAAGCCGCATTAATACGGGCAATCCAAAGTTTACGGAAATCGCCTTTTTTCTTACGACGGTCATTACGCGCATAATGCAGCGCTTTCATTACCGTTTCATTGGCTTTTTTAAATTGTTTACTTTTCGCTCCCCGGTAACCTTTGGCGAGCTTCAGAATTTTTTTGTGTCTTTTATGTGCAGTAACGCCTTTTTTTACTCTTGGCATGTGTTAGCCCCCTTCAAAGTATATACTGATTTTTAAGCGTACGGAAGCATTTTCGATACGCGTTCATGATCGGATTTGCTAACCAAAGTGGCTTTACGCAAATTCCGTTTACGTGCCGGTGATTTTTTCTCCAGAATATGGCTTTTGAAGGCTTTAGCACGTTTAAATTCACCACTGCCGGTAACTTTAAAACGTTTTGCGGCGCTTCTACGAGTTTTCATTTTAGGCATGATTGCTCCCCCTTTTTAGTTGTGTGTTTTTGCTGCTAAAATCATAATCATATTTTTGCCTTCCAGCTTTGGCTCACGCTCGACAATAACCATGTCTTTCAATTCATTGGCCATTCTCACCAAGACCTGTCTCCCAAGTTCGGTATGAGACAGTTCTCTCCCGCGAAACATGATTGTCACCTTGACTTTATCGCCATCACTAAGAAAACGCTGCGCGTTCTTCAGTTTTACGTCAAAATCATGATCTTCAATATTTGGACGCAATTTTACTTCTTTTACGGTGACAACCTTCTGTTTTTTCTTGGCTTCCTTATCCCGTTTTTGCTGTTCGTATTTGAATTTGCCAAAATCCATAATACGACAGACCGGGGGTTTGGCCAACGGCGCTACCTCTACCAGGTCTAATTGCTGTTCCGCAGCCATTCGTAAAGCATCACGGGTCTGCATAATCCCCAATTGCTCATTCGAATCGCTTACTACTCTGACTTCCCTGGCACGAATCTCTTCATTGATCTTGAGAGTTTCTTTGCTAATTGCCGTACACCTCCTATATATTCGAATATTAAAGAAGACAACAAAAAAACGGACGGTCGCAACCATCCGCGAAAACAGCATAAATCAATAAGCTGTATGAACCTCACGAACTGCAGCAGCGTTGTAAGGTGAGAAGCGGATGGCTTCTACTTCAATAATATTACTAAATTAGTTTAGCATTTGTTTTAATAAAAGTCAAGAAGCAGTACTGGCTTTTGTAGCAATTTCTGTTGAAAGCATGGCAACAAACTGCTCGACCGGCTGAGCGCCGAGATCGCCTTTTCCGCGTTGCCGAACCGCAATACTGTCATTTTCCATTTCCTTATCGCCAACAACCAGCGTATACGGTATTTTTTGCAATTGCGCCTCACGAATTTTATAGCCGATCTTCTCGTTACGATCATCAACTTCAACCCGAATATCACTCTTACGCAATACAGCAGCTACTTTTTTTGCATATTCGACATGACGGTCAGTGATTGGCAATACCACTGCTTGAACAGGGGCCAGCCAAGCTGGGAACGCTCCGGCATAGTGCTCAATCAAAATTCCAATGAACCGTTCCATACTGCCATACACTACACGATGGATCATTACCGGACGATGTTTCTGACCATCTTCACCGACATAAGTCAAATCAAAGTTTTCCGGCATCAGCATATCTAGTTGGATCGTACCGCACTGCCAAGTCCGTCCAATTGAATCCTGTAAATGGAAATCAATTTTGGGGCCATAAAAAGCGCCATCACCTTCGTTTACTTTGTATGGCATCTTACAATCTTCCAAGGCTGCCCGTAATGCGTTCGTCGCGGTTTCCCAAACTTCGTCCGATCCCATTGCACCTTCCGGCTTTGTACTTAGTTCCGCATGGTAAGTCAACTTAGTTCCGCATGGTAAGTCAGGCCAAATACGCTGTACACTTCATTGAACAAATCAATAACGCCCTGGATTTCACCGCGTATTTGTGACGAGAGCATAAAGATATGCGCGTCGTCCTGAGTGAAGCTTCTCACCCGCATTAATCCATGCAATGCGCCGGACAATTCGTGCCGGTGGACCAAGCCCAATTCACAGGTCCGCAACGGTAAATCACGATAGCTATGGTGCTTGTTGCGGTAAACCAATATCCCGCCCGGACAATTCATCGGTTTGACAGCATACCCTTCTCCATCGATCTTGGTGAAATACATATTATCCCGGTAATGATCCCAGTGGCCTGATTGCTGCCATAATTTTTGATGCAAAATAATTGGCGTTCTGATTTCTTGATAGCCATACTTTATATGTACTTTTCGCCAAAATGTTTCCAGTTCATTACGAATAACCATTCCTTTGGGATGGAAGAAAGGAAAGCCTGGCCCTTCTTCCTGAATACTGAATAAATCCAATTCCCGTCCCAATTTCCGGTGATCACGTTTTGCAGCCTCTTCCAACATTCGTAAGTAGGCTTCCAAATCCGCTTTCTTTTCAAACGAAGTCGCATAAATGCGCTGCAGCATTTTCCGTTTTTCATCACCGCGCCAATACGCCCCGGCCAGGGTTTGCAACTGAATCGCTTTCACTTTCCCTGTGGATGGCACATGCGGTCCGGCGCACAAATCAACAAACTCTCCTTGCCGGTATAACGAAATCGCAGCATCAGCAGGCAAATCATCAATTAATTCGATTTTGTAAAGTTCGCCTTTTCCCTGGAACAATTTTTTTGCTTCTTCCCGACTGACCACACTGCGTTCTATCGGCAAATCTTCTTTTACTATTTTCTCCATTTCAGCCTGGATCTTTGTCAAATCTTCCGGAGTAAATGTATGCTCCGTATCAAAATCGTAATAAAAGCCATTTGCAATGGCCGGTCCAATCCCCAGCTTCGCATCGCCATAGAGACGTTGTACCGCCTGCGCTAAAATGTGGGAAGAGCTGTGCCGCAAAGCATCTTTCCCTTCTTGGTCTTCAAACGTCAAAAATTCAACGGCGGCGTCTTTCGCCAATATAGATGTCAAATCAGCCACGCGACCGTCTACTTTTGCTACTAAAGCGCTCTTTCCCAAACTACGGCTAAGCGAAGCGGCAATTTGCAATAAAGTGCTATTCGCCTCCACTTCCCGTACGGAACCATCCTTTAATGTAATATTGATCTTGCCCATACCTTTAGCCCTCCTCAATTTCTAAAAAAATAAACTCCCATCCCTAAACTAGGGACGAGAGCATTCACCCGCGGTTCCACCCTGATTGGCACAATAAGCCCATCTCATAGTTTTGGTAACGGGACTATCGTCCCGGCCCGGCTTACTCAGCTTCAGCCTGCAGTTTAGAGGTGGTAACAACCGGTAATTACGTAAAAGCGTTCACAGCCTACTGACGCCTTCTCTCTGCAACGAATCGTACCCATTGCCAAGTCCTCTGCATCACCATTGAATCTATTTGTAATGACATCATTATATATAGGAAACACCTGGATGTCAACCAACCATTGCTCGGAAAATGGTCAAAACGCAAATCCTAGTTTTTGCATCTGGTTATGAATTTCATCCATCCAGTCATTCCGTTTCGTAATCAGGATTTTAATGTGGCTGCCGTCATTTCTAACAATGCGTATCACATTGGATATCAGCCAAAATGTTTTCTCCGGCCGAATTTCCTGAATTTGAGCAAACGAAGCTTCTTCAACATATTTTTGCGTAGCATCAACCAGATAGCCGATGAAAACCAAACGGCTTGTCGTTAAATAAAACGCACCGGTTAAATGAGCGGACTCTGTTTCCAGATTGGCCATACTTTTCTTCAATATCCGCTCATCCTCCCGCAAAGGAAAACTATACACTTTACCACTCCCGCTTCATATCGTTTTCTTTTCGCTCCGCTGCCGAAACCCGTGTCCGGACGATACAGACCGCCCAATCGATTGAATTTTGCCTGTAATGCATGAACGGCAATGCCCCGGCGTATCGTTGATACAAATTTTCCCCGGGTATAGAACGTAGAGGCCCCGGTACTCGCCCTCCGTGACATTCGGCATTACGACATTCGCTCCGCTCTTTAAAGCCAAAATCCGCCCTTCCGGATTTAATGCTTCCATTGCGGTTGTCGCCGGAATATTGCTGTCCGGCAGCAATAACCGGATAATAGCCAATACCTTACGGCTTAACGGAAAATTGTCCCCCTTTTCAGCAGCCAAAGGCGTCTGCGGATTCGGAATAAAAGGTCCGATTCCGATCATATCGGCGTCAATCGATTGGAAAAATAAAATGTCCTCAGCGATTGTCTCCAAAGTCTGGCCCGGCAGACCAACCATGGAACCGGTACCAACTTCCCAGCCTTGCTCTTTGAGGATCTTTAAACATTGAACCCGATTTTCCCAGCTCATTCCCGGATCAAGATCTTGATAGAGCGCACGGTCAGTAGTCTCAATCCGCAATAAATAACGATCGGCACCGGCTTTACGGTATTCCTCGTATTCTTCCATCGTCTTTTCACCAATACTGAGCGTAACCGCAACTCCCAATTCTTTAATACGCCGGATAATTTCCTTCATGCGTTCCACAGTATAATAAGGATCCTCACCGGATTGCAAAACGATCGTTTTATATCCATATGCCGCTGCCTTTTGGGCAAAATCAACAATTTCATCCGGAGTTAGCCGATAACGGGTAACTTGTGTATTTTCTCTTCTTAGGCCGCAGTACAAGCAATTCTGCTGACAATAATTTGAAAACTCGATTAAGCCACGCAAATGCACTTCATCACCGACATACTGTTTACGAACCCGGTCGGCAGCTGCAAACAACTCTTCATCAATCGACGAATCGCCTAATAAACTAACAATTTCCTCTCTTGTCAACTTATGTTCCAATTCTGCTTTTTCAATCAAAACGTTCATATTTTTCACTCCATTATTTTTCCATAACTCAATTTTCAATATAAGTGAGCCTTAGGTTCGGAGGGGGTTATTGCCCCCTCCGAACCCTTAGAGCGAACTTAGTTCGAGTGTTATAGCCTGTTGATCCCCGACCTAA
>JAGFXW010000094.1 GCA_017861495.1 Bacillota bacterium | reverse complement strand
TTAAAATATAATTTCGCATTTTGTGGGCCAGATAGCGGCTAACCTGCCGTCGACCAAACAACGCCAACGAGCTGTCATTTCCCCATCCGTACATCGCTCCATACGCTTGCGGAAAAGTCGCCAGCAATTTTAAATAAACCTTTAAAATTCCCTTCCCCAACCGTGGATTAAAAAAATCAAATACATTAGCCAATTGTGTTTGAATGGTTGGATCGATCTCCTGCAAGGCGTTGGCGACCGCCTGCGCAGCACGGATATGCCCTGCTCCAATCGGAGCGCTGATAAACAAAACTTTTTTTTGTTCAGGAGCCATGCAACTCTGTCCCTTCCCAGCCGGACTGTTTGTACAGCACAACAGCTTCAGAATCATCCGGGCAAGCTGCCAAAAAATCACTAATGCGGGAACTTCCATATACCACGATATCTCCCACCGTCTCCAACAAAGGAATCAAAACAAACTTGCGTTCTTTCATCCGGGGATGGGGAAGCGTTAAAGTTTCGGTCTGAATCGAAACAGCATCGTAGCATAAAAGATCAATATCGATATTACGGGGTCCCCAGCGCAACGCGCGCACTCTTCCCATACGCGTTTCCACAGCCAGACAATGTTGTATCAACTCTTCCGGTGTTAATCCCGTTTTTACAACGGCAACGGCATTTAAAAAAGCGTTCTGATCTGTAACGCCTACCGGCTCTGTTTCGTATAGTGAAGAAACCTTTTCTATTTGCACTTTTTTATCTGCCGTCAACAAGCGTAGAGCCGTTCGCAAATTTTCTTCCCGATTGCCAAGATTCGATCCCAACCCTACGATAATCATGATTTTTGTCTCCGTGAAATTTCTACCTGAATAAAATCGACCTGTCCGGGAAGGGGAACTGCTGGTTTACGTACCCGTACTGTTACTCGCTTAATGGATTTCCATGCTAATATTCCTGTCGCTATATGCTCCGCCAACGCTTCTAATAATTGAAAATTGGTTTTTTCCGTAATTTCTTTAATCCGAGCATAAATTGCCGTGTAATCTATCGTGTCATCCAAATTGTCCGATGCTCCGGCCGGTTGAGTATCAACTTCATATTCAACGTCGATATAAAATCGCTGTCCAACTGTACGTTCATATTCGTAAACACCATGAAAACCATAAAACATCATGTTTTGCAACAGGATTTTATCATTCATTGTTCTTTCCTCCCAACAGTACGTCGGTCATTTTTGCCATGCGGGCAATCGCTTTAACATCATGGACACGCACGATATTTACGCCCTTTGCAATCCCCAACGCTACTGTCGCAGCGGTTCCTTCTACCCTGTCTTCTACCGGCAGATCCAATACTTCACCAATGAACCGTTTGCGGGAAGTTCCCAACAGGACCGGACAACCCAAGCTCTGCATTTCTTCCAACCGCGCCATGACAGCAATATTTTGCTGCGGTGTCTTTCCAAAACCGATACCAGGGTCAAGGATGAAATTATCAGCATGAATTCCTGCCTCAAGACCAATTTGCATACTTTTTTGTAAAAAATCATTAATACAAGACATGATATCACGATCATAGCGAGTCCCGTCCTGGTTATGCATGATAACAACCGGAACATCATAACGGGCAACGACAGACGCCATGTCCGGATCTCCTTGCAAGCCCCAAATATCATTGATAATTTGCGCGCCTAGTTTCAAGGTTTCCTTGCAAGCCCCAAATATCATTGATAATTTGCGCGCCTAGTTTCAAGGTTTCCTCAGCTACACTCGCTTTATACGTGTCGATTGAAATTGGAACCGGTAATACTTGCAGCAATTTATTCAGCAACGGCAACAGGCGATCCATTTCTTCCTCGGCGGAAATCTTATGCGAACCATACGGCCGCGTTGATTCCGCTCCAATATCGATGATATCGGCCCCATCAGCAACCATATCCAAGGCATGTTGAACCGCTTGATCAATATTAAAAAATTTTCCGCCATCGGAAAAAGAATCCGGGGTTATATTTAAGATCCCCATGATCAGCGTTTTACCGGGAGTGATTTGAAAAGCCGGCTGTCGCTTCTGATAATTCCTCATAATGGGCTGGCTTTGCCGTCTCAAAACCTGTAACAGCGCTTCTGCGAGATCGGGCAGCCCCCAAGGTTGTTGCCGCAATTGAGAAAGAGCTTGTTGATACTGTTTGAGGGTAGCTAAAATCAGAACATCTGTTTTTTCGGCCGAAAAGCTGGCCGTATCTCTGGACACGGCGACTTCACCGCCTTTTGCCAAAAACGTTTGCTTTAACAAGTTCGCCGCTTTTATCGGAACAGACTCCACCTTAATAGCCCTTGATACAGCTTTTGGCGCCATAATGGAAATGCCTGTCGGGTCACAAGCAATCCGTTTCAGTTCGTATTTAGCCTGCTCAATATCGGTTATTTCTATAATACGCGGATTGAAGCTCATTGTATCCTCCCCCATTACTACAATTTGTGGTTCTATTGTATCATAACTAGTATATGCAAAAACAAGGGAACAAACAAGTTTGTAATAATTTTTCACAAACTTCCCATGCATTATTGTTGCACTTTTGTCTGCCAAATAAAATAATGCACTTTCTGGTGCGCGAAGAAAAAAGCGTCAGACCGATAATTTTTGCGGTCTAACGCTTTTTGTGCTCTCTAGTCCTTACCCTTGATTGCGAAAATGAATGGCCTCTGCAATATGGGAAGCGGAAATTTGATCTTCATCGGCTAAATCCGCTATCGTCCGACTAACTTTGATAATGCGGTCGTACCCTCTCGCACTTAAATTCATTTTCTCAAACGCCTGCTTTAAAAGATTTTTTGCCTCTGGTGATAGTAAGCAAGTTTCTTTTAACTGCCTCCGTCCCATCTGCGCATTACAAAACAAACCATATTTTTTCAATCTGTTGCATTGCCGTTCCCGCGCAGCCTCGACTCGCCTACGAATAACGGCCGAAGATTCAGTGGTTGAATTATCAACCATCTCTTGATAATTAATCCGAGGAACGTGCACATGTAAATCGATACGATCCAGTAACGGACCCGATATTTTCTTTTGATATTGCCGGATATCGTGCGCCGAACAACTGCACTCGCGGTCCGGATCGCCGGCCCAGCCGCAAGGACAAGGGTTCATCGCGGCAATCAGCATAAATTTTGCGGGGAATGATAAAGATGCATTTACCCTTGCAATGGTAACTTGTCCATCTTCCAAGGGCTGCCTCAGGACTTCCAACACAGACCGGCGAAATTCCGGCAACTCATCAAGAAACAACACACCATTGTGGCCTAACGTCACTTCTCCCGGACGTGGAACACGACCGCCGCCGACCAGTCCAGCATCGGATATTGTATGGTGTGGACTGCGAAACGGCCGCTGCGTAACCAACCCGTTATGGCCATGCAATAAACCGGCAACGCTGCAAATTTGCGTAACTTCCAAAGACTCTTCAGGCGACATTATAGGCAAAATCGTTGGCAAGCGACGGGCCAACATTGTTTTGCCAGAACCGGGAGCGCCAATCATCATAACATTATGTCCACCCGCAGCGGCAATTTCTAAGGCCCGCTTAGCAAGTAACTGTCCTTGCACTTCAGAAAAATCAACATCAGCTTCATTCATACTTTCAGAAGCCATCTGAAAAAAACTAGGCGTTAACTTTTGAATTTCTTGTAAATGCAGTACTGTTTCCGCCAGGGTTGCCGGCGCATAAACCGTCACTAAACCGGATATGGCAGCTTCTTGTCCATTTTCAGGCGCAATAAAGACACTGTGCATACCGTTCTTCCCGGCTGTAATTGTCATTGGTAATATCCCCGCTACTGCGCGCAGTTTTCCTTCCAACGATAATTCACCGATGAAGACAGCGTTTTCGCACTTTTCACCGGCAAGTTGACCACTGGCTATTAAAATACCGAGCGCTATAGGAAGATCCAAGCCCGGGCTGTCTTTTTTCAAATCAGCCGGCGCAAGATTAACGATAATTCGCTGACCCGGAAAAACAAACCCGGAATTTTTAATTGCCGCCCTGACACGTTCCCGTGATTCGCGAACTGAGGTATCGGGCAAGCCAACAACATCAAACGTTGGCAATCCATTCGCTATATCAACTTCAACCGTAATCATCATTCCATTAATGCCTAGCGTAGTAGCTCCAAACACTTGTGCAAACAAGTGAAGACCTCCCTTTTAGCACCCGCCAAACGCATGCTTAATGTGATTATATTGTATTGCCATCCTCTGGCCAACCATAATTTCCACAACATCAAACCGGCATTTTGTTTCCAAATTGCCGGTATCTTTCATGAACCACAAGGCAGTCTTGATAATTTTTTGCTGTTTCCGCCAGGTTACGGCTTCTGCCGGCCACCCGTATATAGTACTTCGCCGGGTTTTAACTTCAACAAAAACCAGACAATTGTTCTCTTTGGCAATGATATCAATCTCGCCGACTTTGGTTCGAAAACGACGTGCTAAAATTGTATACCCCTGTTTTTGCAAATAATCGGCAGCTATTTGTTCCCCGTCTTCACCAAGCCGGAGATGATTTGTCTTTGTCATTTCTTTTTTCCCTTAGAACCAGTTTTTTGATCCAGTCGGTAAACATAAGCTAGAACTTCCGCCACAGCTTTGTATAAATCTTCAGGAATTTCACGATCCAAATCCACCGCCAGCAAGACACTGGCCAGTGTCTTGTTTTGGTAAATAGGCACTGCATTTTTCTGCGCAACTTTAATAATCTGCTCAGCAACAAATCCACTGCCTTTTGCCGTAACCTTCGGAGCTTGATTCGTTTTCATATCGTAACGGAGAGCTATTGCCTCCATCTGTTTTTCCGGCTCATCGTTGTTCATTCTTCACCTTTACAGAAAACATTTACTGCACTGCCTAAATATTAATCTACGCTAAAAAAGGTCAGTTCATTTAGCTTGTTCCAATAACGCTTTAATCGGTTTGTATGATTTTCGATGGATCGGACACGGTCCAAAAGTTTCAAGAGTTTCCATATGTTTTTTAGTCAAATACCCTTTATGCTTATCAAACCCATATTGGGGATACAGTTTATGATACTCCATCATAGCCTGGTCCCTGGATACTTTTGCCAGGATCGACGCCGCACTGATCGCCGGGATTTTATCATCGCCTTTAACAATCGCTTCCGCCGGAATACTGATTGCCGGCACGTGCAATCCATCAACATATACCTTATCCGGTTGTAGGGACAATCCTTCTATGGCCCGCTTCATTGCTAATAAATTAGCATGGTGTACATTTAGCTGTTCTATCTCTTCTAACGTTGCTTTCGCCAACGACCAACTGAGAGCGGAATGTTTTATAATTTCTGCCAATTCTTCGCGTTTCCGGACTGACAGTTTCTTTGAATCCCGCAATCCCTCGATTGGCTGGTTAGGATCCAAAATCACAGCGGCAACATAAATTTCCGCAATCGCGCTGCCGCGACCGGCTTCATCACAACCACATTCTATCATTATCGGCCTCACATTACTCTTTTTTAGAGAAAAACCATCATCAAACTTGCTCACTTGCAAAATCATCCAACGTTATCGGTCCTAATAAGCCTGCGCGAAATTCGCTTAATAAAATTCGACCGGCTTTTTCAATATCAACGACTCCGCCGCTTCGCAAGCAACCGCGCCGCCGGCCGATTTGTTCCAATACCCACAAATCGGACAGTTCATCATCGGTATTGATTTGATAGCGCGCAACCAACTGCGGCAAATAGTCTGTCCGTAAAATGTAAACCAATTTATTGACCACCGCTTCACGGTCAAATACTTCATCATTAATCGCGCCGGTAGCCGCTAGCCGAAACGCAGCTTGCTGGTCTTCCAATTTTGGCCATAAAACTCCCGGTGTATCTAAAATCTCTAAATTTTTTCCAATTTTGATCCACTGTTTGCCGCGCGTGACTCCCGGTTTATCCGCAGTACGGGCAACAGCGCTCCCTTTTAAGCGATTGATCAACGAAGATTTCCCTACGTTAGGTATCCCAAGGATCATAGCGCGTATTGCACGGGTACGAACACCTTTTGCCAGCAGCGACTGAAGTTTTGGCTGTGCAGCTTTTTCTGTTTGCGCTGTCAATTCTTTACAGCCTCCGCCACCGATGGAATTCACCGCAATTGCTGTAATGCCTTTTTTACGAAAATAGGACAACCATAACTCGGTACGGCGCGGATCAGCCAAATCAGCCTTATTCAATGCTACAATACGGGGTTTACCGGCAATAATTTCTTCAATGACAGGATTTGCACTGCTTAGCGGGATCCTGGCATCTAATAATTCAATTACCACATCAACCAGTTTTAATTGTTCACGGATCATCCGGCTGGCTTTTGCCATATGCCCAGGATACCAATGAATATCCATAAATTCCTCCCATTAAAAACCATGTTGGTTACGGTAATGTTTTCATTTGGTCCAGCGGCCAAAAAACCATCACGGCTTTTCCCTTCAACATCTCCAAGGAAACAAACCCAACGTCACGAAACCGGCTGTCCTCGGAATTATTCCGATTATCCCCCATGACAAAGATATGTCCTTCCGGTATTGTGGCTACCGGATAAGAACCCCTTGTTTTTTCTAATATATAAGGCTCGTTTAATAGCTGCCCATTCAAAAAGACTTTCCCGTCTTTTATCTCAATCGTATCGCCGGCAACGCCGATAACCCGTTTAATAAAATCACGGCTGGGATCACGAGGATAACGAAAAACAACAACATCCCCCTTTTCCGGCTGCTTTATACGATAAATGAATTTGTTAACAACCAGCCTTTCGCCATTAACCAAAGTAGGCCGCATGGAAGGACCTTCAACCATATATAATTCGACAATAAAATAGCGAATAAAAAATGCCAAAACCACGGCAATGATAATCGATACTACCCAGTCTTTGATTTCTTCACCCAATGTTGTACGACTCAAGGCCAGCCCCCCTTATATACTACGGAAAACCTTATTTTCTCTAAAAAATAGAAAGAAAAGGGACTGCTAACAGTCCCTTACTTCTTTTAGCGTTTTTCTTTAATTCGTGCTGCTTTACCGGTCAGATTTCGGAGATAGTACAGTTTAGCACGACGTACTATACCTTTGCGTACCACGTCAATTTTTTCAATTCGCGGCGAATGAACGGGAAATGTCCGTTCTACTCCGATCCCATAGGATACTCTGCGAACAGTAAAAGTTTCCCGGGCGCCGCTGCCTTGGCGGGCAATTACAACACCTTCAAACATTTGGATCCGCTCCCGCGTACCCTCGACAACCTTAACGTGTACCTTTACGGTATCACCGGACTTGAAAACCGGAATGTCGTTACGCAGTTGTTCTTGTTCCAATACATCAATAATATTCATCTATAATTCCCCCTAATACTAGACGTTCGTGCCCGTTTAAAGCAGAGGACCATCCGTTTTACACGCCAGTAATTATATCACACAAAAGTTGAAAATTCAAGGTTATCCAATTTATTTTGCACTTACTCCCACCAAGCTTCTCCTAAAAGGCGATCCAAAATAATCGCAACAGCAGCCCTTACAGGCAAGTGATTATAGTCGCTGCAACCGTAAATCGGCTCGAGCAAATAATCAAAACTGCTCACCAGCGTTTTTTCGATTCCCCATCCAGTCCCAAAGAGCAGTAAACAAGGCTTGTTGTTTGTTGCTATATTTTTCCGCAGTTCACGGTATGACACGCTATTGCCATAATTTCTGGCATCAGTAGTAACAATAACCGGCATTTGCCCCTCCAACTCCGTAATGCTATGGATTGCATCTTTTAAGCCAGGTACAATCTGCAAAACTTGGAAGGCTTCCTTCCGATCAGCATGGTATTTGGAACCTGCGCCGGTTTGCCAATAATCGATAATCTCTCTGGCTAAATCAATTTGGTTCGGCAACGGATTAATGATAAAATATTTTTTCAAACCATAAGTACGAGATGTACGGGCAATATCATGGATATCAAAATTCGTTACTGCGGTTGTAATGATATCACCATTTCGGTTATAAATCGGATAGTGTAATAATCCTAGATAAATTGACCCCATATTAGTTTTCATCCTCTTCCAGGCGGATTTCAGCCAGCAACTTTTCATCCTCAGGATTAAACTGTCTTCCGATGAGCAAGTCCGGCCGCAATTTATAAGTGCTGCGCAACGATTGTTTTCGCCTCCAACGGGCAATTTTAGCATGGTCACCGGACACAAGAATATCAGGAACCTGCCACCCACGATACTCCCGCGGCCGCGTATATTGAGGATACTCGAGCAAACCATTATAGAATGAATCGTGCTCTGCTGCGTCATTTGCGCCCAAGACGCCGGGAAGCATACGGGAAATTGCATCTGTGATGACCATAGCCGGTAATTCTCCGCCTGTTAAAACGTAATCGCCAATGGATATGGTCTCGTCAACCAAATGGTCCCGTACACGTTCATCAATACCTTCATAATGGCCGCAAATTAAAATAAGTTGCTGATAGGATGCCAATTCTTTTGCTTTTTCCTGGTCAAAACGTTGTCCGCCCGGCGCCATAAGGATGATACGTCGCCGCAAAGCAGGATTATCCAGCAGCACATGTTCCACGGCTTGAAACAAAGGCTCCGGCTTCATAACCATGCCCGATCCTCCGCCAAAAGGATAATCATCAACAATATGATGTTTATCATAAGCAAAATAACGCGGATTGGTAATCCGGACCGACAGCAATCCCGCATCCAGCGCCCGCTTCATGATACTGCAGCCAAAAGGACCGGCAAACATTTCAGGAAATAACGATAATATATCGATGCGCATTATTCAACCCATTCTTCCTGAAGTTTTACAATCATTTTTTTGCCCGCGATATCAACTTGCCGAACAACTTCTTTTAAGGCTGGAATAAGGATCGGTTTTTCTCCCGGCTTTTCAATGACGTAAACATCATTGCTGCCAGTTTGCAAAACATTCGTAACAACACCTAAATGAACGTCTGCTTCATCGTATACTTGGAGCCCGATAATTTCAAAAATATAAAATTGACCCTTGGGCAAAGCCACTAAATCCTGCTCTTTTACATGAATCAACTGGCCACGCAAGGACTCTACAGAATTTCGATCATCAAAGCTTTTAAACTTAAGCAGCAAAAACTGGTTATTTTGTTTTACTTGGTTAATTACTAACGGCGAACGATCAGAAAGATATACCACAAGTGAAGGGCGAAAACGGTCAGGGAAATCAGTGAGCGGAATAATACGAACGTCACCCCGCACACCGTGCGGGGCAACAATTTTTCCAACTGCGATTAAATTATCAACCATCGGATTTAACTGCGGAAAGCAATAATTTTGCCGTCTTCCAACAAAATTTCTGCATTCATCAATTTTTGCAAATCATCACCAATACTGACAGTGATGTTTCTTTCCATCGTTCCCTGAACAATTTCTGCTCCAATCTCCAATTGCGCCGTTTCCTTCAATTTTTCCGTTAAATGGTTTTTAATCTCTAATCGTTTATTGCGTTCCGCGTCAATTTGCTGCCGCAGAGCGACCAAACCTTGGGCGTCTTGTTTCGCCTGTTCTGTCATAAGGCGTTTTGCATGGAATTCAATTTGTTGCAATTCCATATCCAATTTTTTAATTTCTTCCTGAATATTAGCCGCCAGTTGCTTTTTCAGGGTTTCAGAAACCTTGGCTTTAATTGTCACAGGACATTTCAACGTCATGTTTTCCATGGCAGTTCACCTTCTCAAACGATTTCAACCATTACTTTCTTGTTTTCACGAATCGCAGCCGATTTTACGACTGTGCGGATCGCTTTTGCGATTCTGCCTTGTTTACCAATAATTTTACCCATATCTTCTGGAGCTACATGTAGTTCGTATACAGTTGTATGGTTGTCAACTGTTTCTGTAATATTGATTTGTTCCGGATGATTTACCAATGCTTTGGCGATAACTGCAACGAGTTCTTTCATAGTTATCACACTTCTTTCTTATTACGCTTTATTTCATCCCACTTTTTCAGAACGCCTG
>JAGFXW010000292.1 GCA_017861495.1 Bacillota bacterium | reverse complement strand
TGCGTAAAATAACTCATCGTGTTTTCCCCGGCATACGCTTGCCAATTGGTATTCGTAACAAAACTGACCGCTGTGTTGAACGCCAGGTGCCAAGGTGATATATTCGGCAGATTTTCCGGGTTATACGGCAAAAAATGCTGCACTACCTGGATCAAAAATACTGCCGCAATTCCCACTAGATTAAAAATGACCAAATTCAACGCATACTCTTTCCAAGTCATTTCCTCTGTCTCATTTACCCCGGTCAAACAATAAATTGTTTTCTCGATTGGCCGAAGTAAAACATCGGCCCAAGTTTTTCCGCCGGCAAATACGATTGCCATGTATTTGCCCAACGGCAATGCCAACAGAATAAGCAATATAAAAAACACAATGAATACAATGAAATCGTTAATCATTTTAAAATTCCTCCGGTTTCAATAGTACATAGATCAAGTACGCTAAAAGGAATCCGGCGACTATTCCACCCAACCATAAATCGGCCATATTTTTTCCTCCTCCACGCGCCATACTTATTCTTTACAACTTCATTTTAAGCCGCATTACTATAAATTTGGCGTCATATAAGTGAGCCTTGGGTTCGGAGGGGGTTATTGCCCCCACCGAACCCTTAGAGCGAACTTAGTTCGAGTGTTATAGCCTGTTGATCCCCGACCTAAGAGGGCGGGGTCTTACAGGCTGTTAACGAGATAATTGAAGCATCAATTGTAAAGAAACTGTAAAAATAATAGAAATTAGAACCATTTAAAGACTTCTAGCTAATCCTATGATTTGTACGCCTTCTTTATAGTTTCATTATATCTTAATTTATTTATTTTTTGAATTTTTAGTTAATTTATTAAAAGTGAATACCCACCCCAAACCATACTTTCTAACAGTTTTTTGAAGTGGGTAATGGCTCTAATTTACTAAATTTTTTGCTCTAATAAATAGCCTACAAAGAATTTTTTCCGCTAAAATCATTTTTGTAAATGAAAGGGAATTGTTGTCACGATGACGTTTTTTTTCAACAGCAGCATTGTTCGTAAAATCCAACCCGTTTGATTGTGCAGAAAGCGGTGCCATAATTTCTTGGTTTCGAATTCCGGAATCAAAACCGTGATATAATCTTCCGGCCGCCTTTGCCGTTCCAACATGTTAATATAATCGAACAACGGCTGCATCAATAGACGGTACGGGGAATCAATATTTACTAAGGGCACCCCCGGATTCCAACTTTGCCATTTTTCTTCCACCCTTTTTCTGCTCTCTTCATCGGTAGAAACATGGACAGCCGTGACATCATCGCTGATGTGCTTAGCGTATTTTAAAGTTTCCATGACAACAACCGTGGGACTGGCGACCGGCACAATCACAATGTTGCGTCCCATGTGAAAGGAGTGCTCTTCCTCCGGGTTCAAATATTCAAGCGGCAAATGCAATTGTTCTGCCATGTTATTGTAATGATTGCGGATTTGCCTGAACACATAAATCATCGCCGGGACAAATACCAGGACAATCCAGGCCCCGTAAAAAAATTTACTTACGGCAATAATCAAAACAACCGTGCCTGTCACGACAGCACCTACGGCATTGATTCCGGCCCGCAATAGCCATTGGTTTCCTTTCTCACGCCGCCAATACACCACCATGCCGGTCTGGGCAATCGTGAAAGACATAAAAACGCCGATCGCGTACAAAGAAATCAAATGCTCCGTATTCCCTTGATAAATCACAATCAATACTGCCGCCAAGACTGTAAGGAGAATAATTCCATTGGAAAAATTGAGCCGTTCCCCGCGTTCCCCCAAATAGCGCGGCATATAGCCATCTTTCGCTAAAATGGATAACAGCGGCGGCAAGCCATTATACGATGTGTTGGCTGCCAAATACAAAACCAACATGGTGGTAACCTGGATGTAGTAGTAGATAAACCCACGGCCAAAAGTGAGTTCGGCAATTTGGGACAGAGCGGTGACATCCTCCAACGGGAGAATATGATAATGCATGACTAAGCCAGCGGTACCCAAGAACATCACCCCGAGTATCGCAGACATCCAGTAGGTCGTAGCAGACGCGTTCCGGACTGCCGGTTCACGAAACATGGGAACGCCATTCGAGATCGCTTCCACACCGGTCATAGAACTACAGCCATTGGCAAACGCCCGCAAAATCATGGCCAACACAGCCCAATTCCACTGCCGTTCCATTGACTCAACCGGAATTGCCGGCGCTCCTTGTGTCGCTACTTGGTAAATCCCTGCAACCAATAAGGCAAATATACCGAAAATAAAGGCATACGTGGGGAATACAAACGCGGTCGATGATTCCCGCACCCCCCGCAGATTGACCAACATCAAAATCACAAACAACACGAATAGATCCATACTGACTTCGTAAGGAATAAAGGCCGGGAACGCGGAAATGAGTGCCGCAGTACCAGCCGAAACACTAACCGCCACGGTTAAGACATAGTCGGTAAACAGAGAGGCTGCCGCAGTAAGGGCCGGTAATTCGCCTAAATTATTCTTGGCTACGGAATAAGATCCGCCACCGCCAGGATTGGCTTTTGCCACTTGGACATAAGAAATCGTCACAATCGCCAGCAAAGCTAGGATAGCCAAGGAAATATAGCCAAGATAGCCATAAGCGAGGATGCCTGGTACGGCAACAAGCATGAGGACAATTTGTTCGGGTCCATAGGCGACGGATGACAATGCATCCGAAGAAAAAATCGCCAACGCCTTCCATTTTGGCATTTTTTCCTGTTCAATTTCCAGGTTGTGCAATCTGCGCCCAATTAACAGGCGTTTGATCATTTCTAACATGATTTAACTGGTTCCTCCTTGTTGTCCCTTAACAACAATCTTAATCGATTACTTTTATACTCTGAACACGTTGGATCGATAAACAAATAAACTTATTCTTGTAACCTCAATCCTTTTTCATCGCAATCATATTTTATGCCCGATTGAGGTAAATATAGTGTCAGAAATAAAGCGGCAAGTATAAAAATAATATAAAGATTATTAATGCGTTTACAACAATTTTAAAAACAGAACTTTATCTCGTTAACAGCCTGACTCGAAACCCTAAAGGGAAACTTCGGCTTCGCGAAATCAAAGATTTCGAGCCTCAGTCTTAAGTTCGCTCTAAGGGTTCGGCGGGGGCAATAACCCCCCCGAACCTAAGGCTCACTTATATGCCGCACTTTCTAGGAAACCGTCCGTATCCTTCATCAATTTCTTTGAATAATATCCGTATGAAGCAATAAAGAGACCGTGCCGAATTTTTATGTTCGGTACGGTCTCTTTTTGTATAAAGCTCATTTCATATATGCGAGATATTATTACTAGAAATTGTATACCTCATCAATTTCTTCCGGCGTGAAGTCCCATATAGCATTATGCGGAGCACACGGCTCATACTCAAAGAATTCCGGCAAGCGATCATGGGCATTCGTAAAGCCAGCCGCCTGATTAAAGGCGCGTTCGACCTTCAATACCGATTTGCCGAGGGCCGTCACATCATCCGCCGTCAGCGATAATCCATAGCGGGCATTAATCATATCAATTAAAGCATTGAACCCTTCCGGAATATCCAATATGGCGAAAGCAATGAACAAGCACATACCCGTGCTGTCTACCGCCGCAGTAGCAATTTGCAAATTACGGGAAAGCTCAACTTGTCCTTCCTTTTTGAGCGGGTCAACGAAGCCACCGATTTTCAAAATATTAGTCGCAATGGCATAGCCCGAAGTATGGTCAGCCCCCATCGGGGTAGTGGCGTAGGTCAAACCAATCCCTTTAATCGCCCGGGGATCATAGGCCGG
>JAGFXW010000093.1 GCA_017861495.1 Bacillota bacterium | reverse complement strand
TTTTACATATAATATCACAATTGACAGGTTCTATCTACCATCTTTTTAATGTTGCAAAATTTAAAATAATGTAACCAATTATTCTCTCCCCAATACAAAGGGAGCAAAGCCAATCTTTCCCCATACATCGTTGTACAAAATTCGCAAAAATCCACCAATACGGCGGCGAAAAAGCATTTTGTTTTCTGAAAGCGACTGAAAATAGGCACGTGTTAAGGGATGCGGGCTATTCAAAGCAGCTTGTCGATAAAATTGTTCCAGTTTATCAAAAGCGGCATAAATGGACCATAAAAGCACAAGGTCTTCTGTAGTTTTGAGCGAAGGCAAATTTTCTACCATTTCATTCCATTCAGTGTTTTCGTTGATGAGTGAAGCCTCCAACGATGGATAGTTTGCCGTATCCACATTAACTATTGCTGCCTCGGACAAGTTTTCAAGGAAAAGACCCTGCACATTTTGTAAATAATGCATGATAGATACCAGCCAGGGAGAAGAAATTCCGGAAAACAAGTCAAGCTGGCGCTGAAAAGTGTTTTCCAGATCGCGGGCAATCTGCCATACTTCCATAAGCACTTCCACTCTCCTTTTAAAAAAGTCCACCTCGTATAAAACGAAATGGACAGTTTTTTTACACAACTACATATCAGAACGCAATTTACCGGCAGTAGCAAGATTTTCTTTGGGTAGTTCCCGGATAAGAATAGTCACCGCTTCCGGCTTGCATTGAAGTGTTTCGGTAACCGCTTCGGTAATTTTTTTCGCCAACGCTCTTTTCTGGTCTATCGTACGTCCTTCCAAAAAATCGATTTGTACAATCGGCATACATGAATACCCCCTTTATATTATTTTATCATAATCAAAAACGCAAATTCAGATTAATTAGCTTGCTCTATTTTGCGTTTTTTTGACCGTTTGTGCCACCACATAACAATATACACGGCCGCTACCAGACCTAAAACAAATACCAAACGTGTCATATTTTCTCCGGCGAATGCAAGGTCATGCCCCACTAAAACTTTAATAACTACCGGCGGCAATTTGCCTAACACTGTCGCTAAAATAAAGTCCCGAAAAGAAATCCGGCTAATGGCAGCAACCGCAGTGATAATTCCCGAAGGCGCCAGTGGCAGCAGTCTTGCGATTAACAGCGCTTTAAATCCATTGGCTGCACTATAATCATCAACTTGTTTAAGATAGGGGCTTTTGCAGACCCATCCTGCAACCAAACTGCGAAAGAAATAACGGGCAAACGCGAACATGGCCAACGCACCCAATATTTCACCCGTCCAGGAAATAATAACACCCCAAAACAAACCAAAAACAATACCGGCCGCTCCTGACAAAATAACAAATGGAAAAACAATTGTAAACGTCATGACAACAAACAATAATAAAGTAACAACAACACTCCAGAGAATTCCAAACGAAAGGAGGTATTGAGACAATGCGGCAATATCACCATGCTCAATGATCCGATAAGCTTGCTGAAAAAAATCAGGCTGCCATAAATAAATCAGCCCGCCTAATAAAACAATAAATAACCAGCCCCATAATTTTCCCATCATTCTCTTCCTTATAAAAACAAATATTCGTTAGAATTTATCCTAGTATATAAACCCTTTTTATAACTATACTAAAAAACCTGTTAAATGGCAACCATTCAAAGCCGCTCTTTAAGCATCGATAAAAGAACTTGGGCAGCTTAACTGGGAAGCGGAACGATTTCATACGGATCCAGCGGTAAACAACTTTTTTCCCGCACCACCGCCACTGCCGCCTCTCTGGCGGCAAACAATATATCCATATCTACAATAATATTTGCTAACCGCAAATCAGGAAGTCCGTGTTGCCGGTTGCCAAAAAACTGACCGGGTCCTCGTAGCTGTAAATCTTTTTCGGCTAATACCAATCCATTGCTGCACTCTGTCATAATTGACAGGCGGTCTTGAACATCGGCTTGTTTCATGTCAGAAATCAACACGCAAAACGCTTCTTTTTTCCCGCGTCCTATTCTTCCTCGCAATTGATGTAACTGAGCTAAGCCAAAACGCTCTGCATTTTCGATGATCATAACAGTTGCGTTGGGCACATTAACGCCCACTTCAATTACAGTTGTCGCTACCAGTACGCTGATATCACCCTTGCTATACCTTTGCATAATCTGTTCCTTTTGTTCCGGTGTTAATCGTCCATGAATTAAACCACACCGAACATCCCTAAGCCACGAAGTGGTTAATTCGTCATATACTTCTTGTACAGACTTCGCATCAACCATTTCGCTGTCTTCCACCAACGGACAAACAACATAGACTTGATTTCCTTGTTGAACCTGGCGCAGAACGCCTGCGTAAATGTCCTGGCGTTTTTCCAGTGCATACAGCAAGGTTTTCACCGGCTTACGGCCAGGTGGAAGATGGTGAATAACCGATACGTCAAGATCACCATAAACAGTAAGCGCCAAGGTTCTTGGAATAGGTGTCGCGGTCATGACCAACACATCTGGATTATTTCCTTTTTTCTGTAATTTATCTCTCTGCTGAACTCCAAATCGATGCTGCTCATCCGTTATCGCCAATCCAAGAGCACAAAACTCTACTTTTTCTTGAATTAACGCATGAGTCCCGATTACTACATCGACGTGGTGTTCCCGAATAGCCGTTAATACGCAATCCCTTTCTTTAGAACTTAACCGTGCCGACAACAAGGCCGTTCGAATTCCCAACGAAGTAAACAACTCCGATATTGTCTGGTAATGTTGCTGGGCAAGGATCTCGGTTGGAGCCATTAAAGCTCCTTGATATCCATTTTCAACCGTCTTGGCCAATGCAATTGCCGCTACAGCTGTTTTTCCCGACCCAACATCGCCTTGCACAAGGCGGCGCATCGGGACAATATCCTCCATATCCCTCTTAATATCTTGCACAACACGTTGCTGGTCATCCGTCAAAGAAAAAGGCAATTTGCCCAAAACCCGTTGAACCAATTGCCCGTCTGGAGCATGCTTGAATCCATTGCAGTTTTTTCTGTTTTTTTCTTTTAAGAAAAGTAATTTACATTGCAAGAGAAACAATTCTTCAAAAATCAACCTTCTTCGCGCTTTCACCAATAAATCAGCGTTTTGCGGAAAATGGATGTTCCAAAAAGCTTCTTCCCTGCCCAGCAAATCATGTTTATGCAAAATATCTCCAGGAATGCACTCGTCAATATCGGCGGAATGAGACGTCAATACTTGATGAACAAGAGTCCGTATAAGATTTTTCGATAAATCTTTTTTCCCGCCATAAACCGGCACAATTCGAGCCGTTCGTAAATGCTCTGAAGCTTGCGCATCCTCTATCGATGGATTTTCCATCTGCAGATAGTTAGAAGATGAAGTGTTTTTTACTTTACCGGAAATCAAGACTTTCCTGCCGACTCGAAATTCATATTTAATATAGGGATTAAACGAAACAACTTCAAGATAACCAGTATCATCCGTAACCAGGATACAAGCCCGTGTTTTTTTTCTTCCGCCATAAAAAATGGACTTCATAGTAATACGTACCATAGTAACCAAACAGGTTTCGCTTTCCCCGGCCACCAAATCCCGCACGGTTCTTAAACAACTATAATCGAGATAGGTATGAGGGAAATAAAACAATAAATCTTGCAACGTAATTATTTGCAATTCAGCGAGTTTTTCCTTGGTTTTGGCGCCAACTCCTTTTAAACTTTGCACCGGTTTCAACAAACATTGCTTCATGTAGCCACCTCACAAACCAACACATATTCCAATCGTTGAATAGTAATTTATCCTTTTCATAAAGAAACAGGCAAAGCACATCGTTGCACTTTACCTGTCGGAAATCATGAATCTGACGTATTTTACAAACCATTTTCCTTTTCTATTGCATCCAGTTCCTTCATCAATGTCTCAATATCAATGTCATGCATCCGGGCGCCATTTTCTATCGTTTCCGTTGATGAACCCATACAACCGCCACACGCCATACCATGTCGTAAAAATAATGCCCGTGCTTGAGGATACATTCGCAGTACGTCAATAATAGGAGTATTTGGAGTAAGCAAGCTCTTTCGCCTCCCATCTGTGATTTATTTTATTATTTCCATAGGTCAGCCTGAAATCCCTCTTTCTTATCGGATAAATATTATTTCACTATCTATTGCATGGCGTCTTCCGATGTGATAAAATAGCACTGTTATAATAGCATTGTGATAAGGATATTTTGTCCTTCTTAAAAGGAGGTGGATTGCATGGCAAACGTTTGTCAAGTTTGTGGCAAAGGTGAAGTTACCGGCAACAATGTCAGTCACTCAAACTTAAAAACCAAACGCGTTTGGAAACCAAATATTCAACGAGTTAAAGCACTCGTAAACGGTGAAACGAAAAAAATTAATATTTGTACCCGCTGTCTTCGTACCCATAAAGTATCTCGGGCAGTGTAAAACAAACACCCAAAAAGGGACTTGCTAGTCGAGTCCTTTTTTCATTACTATGATAAAACCCGGTTTACGTGGCTGTCAAAGCTCTACGAAAACCGGGTTTTGTCATTACTATCCTGTTATATTACAAACTTTTGAATAAATTCGCCATCTCAATTGCAGACATGGCGGAATCCGATCCTTTATTGCCGGCTTTCGTGCCTGCCCTTTCGATTGCTTGTTCAATCGTATCCGCTGTAATCACACCAAAGATCGTAGGTACGCCGGAACTTAGTCCAACCTGTCCGACGCCTTTAGCCGCCTCCGCGCAAACATAATCAAAATGAGGAGTGCTGCCGCGAATAACGGCGCCTAAACAAATTACCGCATCATATTTTCCGGATAAAGCCATTTTCTGAGCCGCTAAAGGAATTTCAAACGCTCCAGGAACCCAAGCAACTTGGATATCTTCCTCCTCAGCGCCGTGTCTAACAAACGTATCAATTGCACCACTGAGCAATTTATTCGTTATAAATTCATTAAAACGCGCTACTACAATCCCAAACTTCAAATCTTTGGCAACTAATTTTCCTTCTAATGTCATAACCACTATTTATACCCCTCTCATTTTAGATATTATATGGTTTTTTTCAGCAAATGTCCCAGCTTTGATTTTTTTGCTGATAAATAACGTTCATTGAAACGGTTTGGTACGATTTCCAGTGGTACGCGTTCGGTAATCGTCAGCCCATATCCTTCCAAACCTGCCCGCTTTTTCGGATTATTCGTCAAAAGGCGAATACTTGTCAAACCTAAATCAGCCAATATCTGCGCTCCGATTCCATAGTCACGCAAATCCGGTGCAAAACCCAAAAGTTCGTTTGCCTCAACCGTATCTTTACCGCCATCTTGCAAGGCATAGGCTTTTATTTTATTGGCCAATCCAATGCCACGGCCTTCCTGACGCATGTAAAGCAATACACCTAAGCCTTCATCTTCAATTTTTTGCAAAGCAGCCCCGAGCTGTTCTCCGCAATCACAGCGTAAGGAACCGAGAACATCTCCGGTCAAGCACTCCGAATGAACACGCACCAAAACATTTTCTTTGCCGGCAACATCGCCTTTCACTAACGCAACATGACACTGATGGTCAAGATCGCTTTCGTACGCAATCAAACGAAAATCCCCATATTTTGTCGGCAACTTTGTCTCCGCCGCGCGTACAACAAATTTTTCATGCAGTTTGCGATATTTAATCAAATCAGCTACCGAAATGATCTTCATATCATGTTTTTCAATAAACTCCATGAGTTGCGGAAGCCGAGCCATTGTACCATCTTCATTCATAATTTCGCAAATAACACCGGCCGGGTACAGTCCGGCCATCTTCGCGAGATCAACCGCCGCTTCCGTATGGCCTGCCCGCCGTAAAACTCCGCCTTCACGATACCGCAATGGGAACAAATGCCCTGGCCGGCGCAGATCCCCCGGTCCTGATTCCGGATCTAACACAGTTTGGATCGTTAAGGCGCGTTCTTGCGCCGAAATACCGGTGGTAACACTTCTGGCATCAATCGACACAGTAAAGGCAGTCCCATGGCTGTCCGTATTGTCGGTAACCATAGCGCCAATTCCCAGTTCATCCAAGCGCGAGCCAATAATCGGCATGCAAATCAATCCTCTGGCATGGGTCGCCATAAAGTTGATGGCCTGGGTGGTAGCTTTGTCAGCCGCCATCACCAAATCGCCTTCGTTTTCCCTGTCTTCATCATCAACAACAACAACCATTTTACCATTTTTAATGTCTTCGACCGCTTCTTCAATTCTGCTCAATTTCATGTGATAATCCCTCCTGTATTTTTTCTGTTAAAAGAAACCGTTTTCTTGTAAAAAAGCTAGCGATACATCCGACTTGGCGGGGGCCGGAGACGACCCCAGTCCAAGAAACTTTTCCACATATTTTCCGATCATATCGACTTCCAAATTGACAATTTCGCCGACACTTTTATACCCGAGTGTAGTCATGGCCGCCGAATGAGGAATCAAGGAAACTGTAAACCAGTCAGGTCCGCAATCAACTACAGTCAAACTGATGCCGTCGATTGCAATCGATCCTTTTTGAATGATATAACGAAGGATTTCGGGTTTAGCCGTTATCTTTACTATCAGGGCAATATCATTGACTTTCTTTTCGTTGATCGTTCCTATACCATCAACATGTCCGCTGACAATATGCCCACCCAGCCGGTCCCCAACCCGTAAGGTTCTTTCCAAATTCACCTTATCACCGGCTTTTAATTTGGAAAGAACAGTGCGATCCACGGTTTCCGGCATGACATCAGCAGTAAACCAATCTGTTCCAAATGCCACGACAGTAAGACAAGTTCCATTTACTGCTATGCTATCGCCCAAAACAGTCCCTTCCATAATTTTCGATGCTGTAATGGTAATACGGACTGATTTGGTTCCACGAGCGATATCTTTAACTTTGCCCATTTCTTCAATAAGTCCTGTGAACATGGTATTCCTCCCGATTCTTCAGATAACCGCTAATCATCAAGTCTTGTCCAACAAATTCGGCCGTCATTTCTTTAATTTGCCATGCATCCTGCAGCGAACTTATTCCTTCACCGCCGATCGGCCCCGGCGCCGCATGGCTGCCGACAATTTTCGGGGCGATAAACCAACAAACCTTATCAACCAACCCTGCTTTTAATAATGAAGCATTTACCGATGCTCCTCCTTCAACCAGAACGCTGGTGATTTCTTGCGAACCAAGCAATTGAAACAACTGTTCCAAATCAATTCCGCCGCTGCCTGCCGGAACAACGACAATTTCCGCCCCTTTCGCCTTCAAGGCTTTAACTCGGGCGGAGGGCGCGCCTTCCGTCACTGCAATTAGAGTACGAGCCAATCCATCATTCACGATTTGCGCGTTTAAAGGCGTTCGCGCCAGGCTGTCTACCACAATCCGAATTGGGTTCTGCCCACCGGACGGCAACCTGGCTGTCAGCGCCGGATCATCCGCTAAAACCGTTCCAATCCCTGCCAGAATGGCATCGTACCGGTCGCGCAGTATATGCACCTGCTTACGCGCGCTTTCGCCGGTAATCCATTGAGACTGTCCCGTACGGGTAGCAATTTTACCGTCCAACGTCATTGCCGTTTTAAGAACTGTAAAAGGCATCCGGGTTGTGATCCATTTAAGGAACACTTCGTTCAATCGAATGGCTTTTTCCGTCAAAACGCCTTCCACAACTTCCACACCGGCCTGGCGAAGCTGTGCGATTCCTTTTCCGCCCACCAAGGGGTTCGGATCTGTCATGGCCACAATTACTTTTTTGATTCCTGCTTTAATAACTGCTTCCGTACACGGTCCGGTTCGACCATAATGCGAACACGGCTCTAATGTTACGTACAAGGTGGAACCTTGCGCCAAATCGCCGGCTTCTTGCAATGCATGAATTTCAGCATGAGGGGTTCCTGCTTTTTTATGCCATCCTTCACCAATTACCTTGCCATCACGCACAAGCACAGCGCCTACCATCGGGTTCGGGCTGGTTCGTCCATGTGCGCGCATCGCTAAATTCAAAGCCAATTCCATGTACTTTTCATCCACTGAAAAGACCTCCCCAAAAATTAGAAAACCCGGCTTACGTCAAGCTTTCTCAGCGACGACGGAAGCCGCTGGTTGCACTTATGTTTCTCCGAAAAACGTTTTTCTGAGAAATAAAAAATTCCCAAAGAACAATTCTTTAGGAAAAATAAGGTAACAAGCCTATACCACGGCCTTTAAACCTGCCTTTTCCCATCCAGACTTTACTGTCGGCTCCGGAATATCACCGGATCAACCATTACGGCTCGCGGGCTTCTACCGCCGGTCAGGAATCAAAAGATTGCTCTTTCTCACCATACCCCAAAGGCAT
>JAGFXW010000291.1 GCA_017861495.1 Bacillota bacterium | reverse complement strand
GGCAGCAGCTAAAACGTAAAGGGGGCGAAACGAAATAATGCAGGAAAAAACAAAAGAAATTATTATAGCAGATCAAGAGCGGGTACGCGCCTATGAAAAAATATTCAGCGCTCCGATGCCGACAGTAACCAAAGACGGGGATGTGGACGGTCTTCCATCGCCGTTTCCCCGTATGGTTGCCGGAGTAGAACGGGGTGGGCACCGGATTTGGGAACTGGCGCAAAAAGCGGTGGAAACGGGAATTCCGGTACAAAATCCGATCCTGGGCCGGAATACTGCGCAAGAGCAGTTAGCCGAATCCAATGACATGTATGCCGCGGCCGAAAAATTGGGCTTGACCTTGTTCCACTTTGTCCATTCCGAAGCGACGCGGCATATCGATCCATTAAATGGCGCGGAATTGATCGAGCAGTCGCGCGGCAAAGGCGGCATCACGCCGATGGGCGAACGGGAATTTGTTCAATTGGGCGGCGGCAGCAAGCATCCTATGCGGATTAACGCCACCGGCGATACACCGCACCTCTCGATCATCAATGCGTTGATTGCCGGCTTTGACGGTACCGACATCGGCCCGGTGATCCATGTGCATTTCGGCGGCAGAGGAATTCACGATTATCGCACGAAAGTGTTAAATGGCTACCGGGCCTTGCAGATTTGTGCGGAAAATGGGATTCATGTTCAAACCGACTCCCATAAACACTTAAACAATATCGATGGCACGGACGGCATGGCGCTGGCGATGTGTTTGCTGGCGGAAGGCTTGGCCGTACAGGCCGGCTTGCCGAAAAAATTAAGCGCGCTGCAAATGAATGTGGGTGGCATCAATATTTTAGCCGATTTGGCGGTGATGCGGGCCTTTAAAGAAACGATGTGGAGTGGATCGCTGGTGGTTGTGCCGGAAACGTTCCAGAATCCTCCGGCCGACCTGATTGCCGAGCAGGCCCACTTTGCCCGGATGGCCGTAAGCGCCCGGTTGGGCGGAGCCAACTTCTACCGTCCGAAAGCGGCCGAATCGGTGGGAATTCCGACCGGCGCCTCGATGGGAAAAGCGATCTGGGCTACGCAGAATGTGTTTGAAAATATGGCCGCCATTGACATTAAGGATCCGTTTATTCAGTTGCGCAAGGAAGAAATTATCACGGAGGCCATGGCAGTAATCAGCGCGGTCGTAAAATCGCCGCGAATGCTGCAGCCGCAGGATATTACACCGGAGTTTTGGCAGGGTTACAGCGCTGAAGAATTAATCGACCTGATTGTCGCCGGCGGCAAGGCCGGCGTTATGGACTGCCCGCGGGCCGGGGGGTGGGATTTGAAACGGGGCGTTCGTACGCACCGCGACAAAGACGGAATTCGCCGTTATGTTCCCGGTTTCAGCCCGGTGTCGGTGGCGCCGGAGAACGTTGCCTTTACTGCGGAACCGGTAGCGGTCGATAAGCCGGCGGAAATTACGAAAAAAGGCAAGATCGTCCTGGCGACGGTCGGCGCCGATGCCCATGTGGTAGGCGTGAATGTTATCCGGGAAGCGATTGAAAAATCAGGCTACGAAGTCATCTATCTGCGCGGCATGAATTTGCCGGAAACGGTAGCGGAAGTTGCCGCGGAAGCCAAAGCCGCCGTGGTCGGGATCAGCAACCTGCTGGGGATGGGATCCGTACTGTACCCGCGGGTTCATGAGCGGATGCAGCAGCTGGGAATTCGCGACAATACCTATTTGATTGCCGGTGGACGGATTGCGGAAAAAGAGGAAGATCATGCGGCTATCGAAGAAAAAATAAAGACGGAAGGCACAGGCTTCCTGAAAGTTGATGCATTCTTCGGTCCGGGGACAGATCCGGCCAAAGTGACCGAATGGCTGGACGAAAAGTTGAAGGGGGAAAACCGGTAATGAGTCAAACGGAAAAAATCAATTGCGTCATCATGCGCGGCGGCACCAGCAAAGGAATTTTTCTGAAAGTCAATGACCTGCCAAGCGATATTGAACAAAGAGATCAGCGTATTTGTGAAATTTTTGGCAGTCCGGATGTCCGGCAAATCGATGGACTTGGCGGCGCCGATGCCCTGACCAGCAAGCTGGCCATCATCGCTCCGTCCAGCCGTCCGGATGCCGATGTGGATTATACGTTCGGGCAGGTAAGCATCACCAAACCGTACATCGATTATAGCGGCAACTGCGGCAATATTTCGGCCGCTGTCGGTCCGTTCGCGATTGACGAAGGCTTGGTACGGGCGCAAGAAGGAAGCACTACAGTCCGTATTCATAATACCAATACGAAGAAACTGATTATTGCCGAAGTGCCGACGGTAGATGGCAAGGCTGCAGTCATTGGGGATTGCGCGATCGCCGGCGTTCCGGGAACCGGAGCAAAAATTATGCTGGATTATTCCGATACGGCCGGAGCGGCAACCGGTAAACTGCTGCCGACTGGCAATGTGAAGGATGTCCTGGAGATTCCGGGCTATGGCCCGGTTACAGTCAGTATTGTGGATGCAGCCAATCCGGTGGTTTATGTGGCAGCGAAGGATTTAAAACTGAGCGGCATTGAAACTCCGCAGGAAGTGGATGGCAACAAGGAGCTTTTGAGCTTGCTCGAACAAATCCGCGGCGCAGCTGCAGTAAAAATAGGTATGGCTAAAACACCGGAAGATGCCTTGGCCAATGTGCCTGCGTTCCCGATGATCGCATTTGTCAGCCCGGCTGCCGACTATAAAGATTTCACGACCGGCAAATTGATTCATGCCGATGACGTTGATTTTGTTTCCCGTTTGATGTTCATGCAAAAATTGCACAAAACCTATGCGGGAACCGCCACGATTTGTACCGGTGCGGCAGCGAAAATCACCGGGTCGGTGGTCAATGAAGTCATCGCGGATATTGATAAAAAATCGTTTATCCGCATTGGTCATCCGGCCGGGGTCATCGATGTAGAAGTGGCGGTGGAGGAAATAAACGGTCAAACGGTGCTGAAACGGGCTGCAATGTCCAGAACAGCCCGCCGCATCATGGAAGGGTATGTGTACGTAAGAAAATAAACGGTGATTTTCCGGAAAATACATGAGATCAATGGAGTGTAAACATGGACCATTCTGCAGAGAAAGTATTGGATACGATTGTTTTCGATATTGGCAGCACCTTTACAAAAG
>JAGFXW010000290.1 GCA_017861495.1 Bacillota bacterium | reverse complement strand
CTTAGGAATAGCGCCTTCCGGCAAATGGATATGTATGTCATTTTTTTCGTAAAAATCTTCATCAATCTGCAGTTCTTTGGCCCGGGTACGGATATAACTGAGGCCGGCTTGCGCGGATTCTTGCATTACGGTTCCCAGTTTACCGGTAAGCGTTAGTTTTCCCTTCCCTTTCATAACGGATACTTCTACTGCCAATACCTCGCCGCCAACTTCGGTCCAAGCCAAACCGGTAGCCACACCCACCTGTTGAGCCCGCTCCGCCTGGGTATGCCGGTACCGTGGAATTCCCAAAAAAGCAGCCAAATTGCGGTTCGTGATCCGCACGCTGGAGCGTTTATTCTGAACAATTTTACGGGCAGCTTTGCGGCACAGGCTGGCAATGCTGCGTTCCAGGTTCCGCACGCCGGCCTCTCTTGTATAGTCCTGAATAATCTTCTGTATCGTTTCGGTCGAAAACGCAATTTTTTCCGCTGTTAATCCATGGTCTTTCACTTGTTTGGGAATTAAGAACCGCTGGGCAATTTGCACTTTTTCTTCTTCCGTATAGCCGGCGATCTGGATTACTTCCATTCGATCCAATAACGGCCGGGGAATATTATGGATCGCATTTGCGGTTACAACCCATAAAACCCGGGAAAGATCAAACGGCAATTCGATATAATGGTCGCTGAACGTATTATTCTGCTCCGGATCCAATACTTCCAACAGCGCAGAAGATGGGTCGCCGCGAAAATCAGCGTTCATTTTATCAATTTCATCCAATAAAAAAACCGGATTTTTTGAACCGCCCGTACGCATTCCTTGAATGATCCGCCCAGGCAGGGCTCCGACATAAGTACGACGATGACCGCGGATTTCCGCTTCATCCCGCACCCCGCCTAAGGAAATGCGAACAAACTTCCGTTCCATTGCTCGAGCAATGGAACGCGCTAACGACGTTTTTCCAACCCCGGGCGGACCTACCAAACATAAAATCGGACCTTTCATGGTTTCTGTCAATTCACGGACCGATAAATACTCCAATATCCGTTCCTTCACTTTTTCCAAGCCGTGATGGTCTTCCGCCAAAATCTTTTCGGCGAGAGAAACATCCAGCCGGTCTTCCGTTTCTTTGGACCAGGGAAGGGATAGCAGCCAATCCAAATAGGTTCGAATGACCGATCCTTCCGCTACCATCGGCGGCATTTTTTCCAGCCGTTCAATCTCTTTGATAATCTTTTCTTCTACTTCTTTCGGAAACTCCTGTTCTTTTAACCGGGCGCGATATTCATCTGCTTCTACTGTCCGTTCATCTTTATCGCCCAATTCTTTTTGGATTGCCTTTACCTGTTCCCGCAGATAGTATTCTTTTTGTGTCTTTTCCATTTGTTTGCGGACACGGCCATTAATTTTCTTCTCTAATTCCAGAACTTCCATTTCCCGGCTGAGAATTTCACATAATTTTTCCAGCCTGAGTTTAACGTCGACGGCTTCCAATAACGCTTGCTTATCTTCCGCTTTCAACGATAAATGGCTGGCAATCAAATCGGCCAAACGTCCTGGCTCTTCCACTACGGCTACAGAAACCAACGTTTCCGGCGGTATTTTCTTACTCAGCTTCACCCACTGCTCAAATTCATGAACTGCGGTACGAAGCAGCGCTTCGATTTCCGGCGTTTTAAAACCCGGTTCCACAAATTCATGCACAGAAACCTGATAAAATGGGTCGGTACTAATGTACTCGCTAATTTCTGCACGGTGCAGCCCTTCTACCAACACGCGAATTGTCCCGCCCGGAAGCTTCAGCAGTTGTTTAATCTCGGCCACGGTACCGATCTGAAAAATATCCTCCGGCACCGGATGATCATTTTGCGCATCTTTTTGTGTTGCCAACATAATATGACGATCCTGTACCATCGCTTCTTCCAAGGCCTTGATTGACTTCTCCCGGCCAACATCCAAGTGAATAATCATATATGGAAAAACAAAAATGCCTCGTAAGGGCAGCAATGGCATTGTTTGAATTATATCAGTCATAAATAATAGTCGCCCCCTGTCGTCCCAAAATATTCCCCTATCACATCCAGACCCGATTGTACAAAACACCAACAGGTTACCGCCTGATCTGAACGTATACAAAGAAGGGAGACCTTCTAAGAAAGTCTCCCGTTATGTCAAGCTGATTCTTCTTTCTTCTTGGTCTTGCGTTCTGCAGTAACCAGCATCGGTTCTTCCTTAGACAGCACCACTTCTTTGGTCACCACGCATCGGGTTACATCCGTTCGCGAAGGAACTTCATACATGACATTACGCATGATTCCTTCAATAATGGAACGCAAACCGCGCGCACCGGTTTTCCGTTTCAACGCTTCACCGGCGATTGCCTGCAGTGCATCTTCTTTAAATTCCAGTTGAACATTATCCAACTCCAGGAATTTTTGATACTGCTTGATCAAGGCGTTCTTCGGTTCACCCAAAATCCGGATTAATGCGGCCTCATCCAATGCATCCAATGTAACAACGACAGGTAACCGGCCGACAAATTCAGGGATCAACCCAAATTTCAGTAAATCTTCCGGCAAAATATTCCGTAAGATTTCGCCGATATTCCCCTTGCTCTTGCTTCTGATTTCCGCGCCAAAACCAAGCGTTTTATTACTGGTACGGGCGCTGATAATTTTATCGATTCCATCAAAAGCGCCACCGCAGATAAACAAGATATTGGTGGTATCAATTTGAATAAATTCCTGGTGCGGATGCTTGCGTCCGCCTTGTGGCGGTACGCTGGCTACCGTTCCTTCCAAAATTTTCAACAAAGCCTGTTGAACCCCTTCGCCGGAAACATCGCGGGTAATGGATGGATTTTCCGACTTGCGGGCAATTTTATCAATTTCGTCAATGTAAACGATGCCTTTTTCCGCTTTTTCCACATCATAATCTGCTGCCTGGATCAGCTTCAACAAGATATTTTCCACATCTTCGCCGACATAACCGGCTTCAGTAAGCGATGTAGCATCCGCAATGGCAAACGGTACATTTAAAATCTTAGCCAGTGTCTGCGCCAACAAGGTTTTGCCGCTGCCGGTCGGTCCCAACATGACGATATTCGATTTTTGCAATTCCACATCATCCATCTTGGTGCCCAAATTAATGCGCTTATAATGGTTG
>JAGFXW010000289.1 GCA_017861495.1 Bacillota bacterium | reverse complement strand
CCGGTTTCGACCTAAGAGTTCATGGGTGAGTATTCGACAATTGCCCCGCACCGGTTCGCAGCCCCACCGGCTCTCTGCAGCGGTTACCCAACAGTCTTTCTCCCAATCATCACTGTTCCGATTTATTATGTAGTTTTGTGTAACATGTTTACAATATACCAGCATAAATTCGCTTTGTCAATGATATTTTGTAAACTTTTTTTATTGATCACACCGCTGCTTCTCTTATCACTTATGCAAAAGCGGATCTTCAATCAATTTTTCCGCTCTTTCGTCCCCGCTCGCCTCCAGACAAAAGGTTACGCCCCGGCCTATAGCCTGATCGCCGTAAGCCCACAGCGCTGGCCAAACTGCCGCCGGACTGCTGCGTATCACGACCGTCAAGCCCTTAAGTGTATATTCGAGGGAGTAGCTGTCCAAAACCCGCAGCAGCCGCTGCAGCTCTTGCCCGCTTATCGTCTCGCGATGCGTTTGGATCGCCAGACGAAACGTTACTTGCGCCCCTACCGCCACCGGTTTATCCCACCGCGCAACGAAGAAACCCGGTTCAAGATCTCCTTGGCGAATCATTCGCTGTCCCTGGCGACCGCCCTTTTCCAACTCTGCTGCCTTCGCCGCATCAAACTCCTCTGCACAAGGAGGAAAAAACAACCCGCGCCGGATCTCCCGGCAACACGGCAGCAAGGCGCTAAACTCCGCTTCTGTAAACAAATGGCTGCCGGCAAAAACACTGGCTGGGTCATGACGGGCTTTTTCTTCGTACATTCTGCCCCAGGGACTGTTTTTGGCCAATACACCGGCAATCAAACTACCGCCCGGTTTCAGGACCCGCATGGCCTCCAGCAGGACATTCTGCGGATCGGGCGCAAATTCCAAAGCCGTTACCGCCAGCACCGCATCGAAGCTTTCAGCGGCAAATGGCAGGGCGTTAAAATCAGAATGCAGCCAGCGAACACTTAGGCCAAGGGCTTCAGCCTTACACCGTCCCTGCGCCAGCATGCCGGGCGAACTGTCGATCCCGCTGACAACACACCCGCGTTTCGCCAGCTCAATGCTATAGTTCCCGGTTCCGCAGCCTAAATCCAGCACCGCAGCTTCCGGCGACAAAGGAGCAACTTCCCATACCAATTCCTTCTGCATCTGATCGGCAAAATGGCCGCACGGGGTTTCATACCATGCGTCGTAGCGGTCGGCAACCCGGTCAAAACGGTTCATATCCACACCTCCGCAAATGATGGTTCGGTTCGTTCGCCTAGTCTACTTATAGTATAGCTCACCGGCCGCTGCCTGCCTATCCATTTTTTAACCATCGGAAAATAGAGCGCAGGATTATCCCGGAAATACGGAAAAGGCCGGCTGCGAAATGAGCTTCGCAGCCGGCCTTTGCTTAAAACGATCGTAGTGATTTCTTGTGAAATCCGTTTTGCGGATCCCGTCAATCGGCTTAGAACAAGCCGCTGATTTTGCCTCTGTTATCGATATCCATGACTTCAGCAGCCGGTTTTTTCGGCAAGCCCGGCATCGTCATGATGTCACCAGTAACAGCTACCAGGAAGCCAGCGCCAGCAGACACACGGATCTCACGAACCGTAATGTTGAAGTTCGAAGGACGACCGATTTTCGCAGCGTCATCGCTGAAGGAGTATTGCGTTTTCGCGATACAAATCGGCGTTTTATCGAAGCCAAGAGCAGTCAGCTCGGCAATCGATTTTTCCGCTGCCGGAGCATAATTTACGCCGTCTGCGCCGTAGATTTCTTTCGCAATCGCAGCAATTTTCTCTTTGATCGGCAGTTTTTCGTCATAGAGGAACTTGAAATTACTCGGTTTTTCCATAGCAGCCAGTACTTCGTTAGCCAGGGCTTGTCCGCCCTCGCCGCCTTTGGCCCAAACTTCGGACAAGGCCACGGAAGCGCCCATTTTTCGGCAGGCTTCTTCCACCCAGGCCAATTCTTGCGCCGTATCGGTGGGGAACGCGTTGATCGCAACAACTGCGTTCAGGCCGAATTTTTGTACGTTTTCGATATGTTTGATGAGGTTGGCCATTCCTTTTTCCAAGGCGGCCATGTTTTCTTTGCCCAGATCGGCTTTCGCTACGCCGCCATGGGATTTCAAAGCCCGGATCGTTGCTACAAGAACGACTGCATCAGGCTGAATACCGGCAAAGCGGCATTTGATATCCATGAATTTTTCTGCGCCCAGATCGGCGCCGAAACCGGCTTCCGTAACCACTACATCCGCCATTTTGAGAGCGAATTTCGTTGCCATGACGCTGTTGCAGCCATGGGCGATATTCGCGAACGGTCCGCCATGAATGAAAGCAGGCGTATTTTCCAACGTTTGTACCAGGTTCGGTTTAATGGCGTCTTTGAACAACAACGTCAATGCGCCGGCAACATTCAGGTCGGCTACCGTAATCGGTTTGTTGTCATAGGTGTAAGCGACAATGATACGGTTAATCCGTTGTTTCATATCGTCAAGATCAGAAGCCAGGCAAAGGATCGCCATCATTTCGGAAGCTACCGAAATATCGAAACCGCCTTCGCGGGGAATACCATTCGCTTTACCGCCCAGACCGCAAACGATTTGGCGCAGTGCACGCTCGTTGAGGTCCATAACCCGGCGCCAGGTAACCCGACGTGGATCAATTCCCAATACGTTGCCATGGTGAATATGGTTGTCAATAATAGCTGCCAACAGATTGTTCGCAGTCGTTACAGCGTGGATATCACCGGTGAAATGCAGGTTGATGTCTTCCATCGGTACAACTTGAGCATAACCGCCGCCGGCAGCGCCGCCTTTTACACCGAAGCACGGTCCAAGGGACGGCTCGCGCAACGCAATGACGACCTTTTTCCCTAATTGACGCAATGCATCGCCAAGGCCAACCGTAGTCGTTGTTTTTCCTTCGCCGGCCGGAGTCGGGTTGATGGCGCTGACCAAAACGAGTTTTGCGTTCGGACGGTCTTTTAAGCGATCCCACGCATCGAGAGAAACTTTCGCTTTATATTTACCGTGCAGCAACCGTTGTAATGGCTTTCATTTGCGCCTCTTGGGCAATTTCCACGTCACTTTTCATGTGTACAAAACCTCCACCTTATTATGTTATATTTTCTATCCGTACTCATTTATTGTAATCAGTACGGTTTACCGATTCAAGCATAAAGCTGTCTTACCCGTTGCGGCTTGGGGAAAATTTATTATTGTTCAATACGAATGTGACAAGAAGACCGATGAATAACAGGCCCGCTGCACAAATAAATGTGTACTGAGCTGCCTGGGCAGCAAAATTATCTTTTAAAAAAGCTACAATTTGCGGTCCAACAATCCCTGCGCAGCCCCAAGCTGTCAGTATGCTCCCGTACACAACCGGCATGTGTTTCAGGCCAAACACGTCGAGGACAAACGAAGGCATGGATCCGAAGCCGCCACCGTAGCATAACAGGACATAACAGACCAGAACACCAAACATCAGCGGACTGTTGACAAACAGAAGGGCAATGAACACTAGCAGCTGGCTTCCGAGCAGGATGCGGAAAGTTTGAATACGGCCGATCTTATCCGATAAACCGCCCCAGAAAAACCGTCCTACCCCGTTGAAAATCGAACTGATCGCGATCAGCGTTGCTCCGGCCGCCGCGAGACCGGCGATGACCTGCGGGTCACGCAGCACCGCTGGATCCATCGTCTTTTTCAACAAGTCTTGCAACAAGGGGGATTGGAAACCAATGAACATAATCCCTGCGGTGATATTCATGAAGAATACGATCCACATGAGCAAAAACTTGCTCGATTTCACGCACTGCGCCGCACTGATCGGTTCCTGGGAACCTTGTGCGGGGCCTTGGGCCGCAGGAGGCGTATAACCTTTCGGTACAAATCCCGGCGGCGGATTAACCAGGCAATAACCTGCCGGCAAAGTAACAATCAGCATTACCATTCCGATCGAAGAGAATACCAGGACAAGATTTCCGCCGGTCATTGCCATAATCAGGGGGGCGAGAATTTTGGCCATCATGAGAGCGCCGAAGCCAAAGCCCATGACAACCATCCCGGTAATAAACCCTTTCTTATCCGGAAACCATTTTGCCGCCGTCGCTACCGGCGTTACGTAACCAAGGCCCAAGCCAATTCCGCCAACCAGCCCATAACCTATATAAAGTAAAGGAAGACTTTTAATGAATAAGGCATAAGCAGCAATCAAATAACCCAAACTAAACAAGGCGCCGCCGCTCATTGCCAATTTCCGGGGGCCGTATTTGGGGAGATTGATGCCACCCCAGGCCGCGGCAAGACCAAGGAAAAAGATCGCCAGGCTAAACGCCCAAGCGGCTTGGGAGTTGGTCCATTTCCCGGCTGCCATTACCGGCTGCTGGAAAAAACTCCAGGCATACACGGTTCCGAGGGCAAGTTGCAACAAAGTTCCCATAATCGCGATCAGCCATCGGTTAGGCATTTCTTTCATTTCAACTTACATCTCCTTTACTGCAGACCTAACTGCAGTTTCGTAGCTTTCAGCGTATTGAAGAGCAACATAACGATTGTCAACGGCCCTACGCCGCCAGGAACAGGAGTCATAGCTCCCGCTACATCTTTACAGGCTTCAAAATTAACATCACCAACCAGTTTGCTGTCGACCCGGTTAATGCCGACGTCAATAACAGTAGCGCCTGGTTTCACCATGTCCGGAGTGACAAAGTTTGGTTTGCCGATTGCGGCAACCAGAATGTCGGCTTCGCGGCATACGGACGCCAGATCTTGCGTTCTCGAGTGGCAGATATTCACAGTGGCATTTCTGGCCAATAACAGGTTAGCCATTGGCTTGCCGACGATATTGCTGCGGCCAATGACAACCGCGCGTTTTCCTTCCGTCGGGATACCGCAGATTTCCAGCATTTTGATAACGCCGTTCGGAGTGCAAGGAACCAGTCCTTCCCGGCCAATGCCGAGATTACCCACATTGAGAGGATGGAAACCATCGACGTCTTTATCCGGACGGATCTGGTCAAGAACACGTTCTGTATTAATGTGCTTAGGTAAAGGCAACTGTACGAGAATGCCGTGAATTTTCGGATTTTGGTTTAAACCGTCCAAGGTGGCGAGCAGCTCTTCCTCGGTTGTTTCTGCAGGCATTTTGATAACCTCTGAATACACACCGATTTCTTCGCAAGCTTTGTGTTTGCGTCCGACATAGACTTTGGAAGCCGGATCTTCACCCACAATGATTACGGCAAGGCCAGGCGTAACCCCGTGTTGTTCGCGCAAAGCACTCACGCCGTCGATAACTTCTTGTTTGATGGTCGCTGCGATCTTATTCCCATCCAATAATTGCATTGTTCCAATGTCCCCTTTCA
>JAGFXW010000288.1 GCA_017861495.1 Bacillota bacterium | reverse complement strand
TCCATTGCAAATCGTGGAAAAATATATGCAATGGGCAGCGAATTATAGAGAAAACCAGATTACAATCATCTATGATACGATGTGGGGCGGAACCCGGCGTATGGCAGAAGAAATCGCCGCCGGAATCCATGCCGCCGATCCGGAGGTTGTCGTAAAAGTTTTCAATAGCGCCCGCACCGATAAAAACGATATTATTACTGAAATTTTTAAGTCCAAAGCCATTATTGCCGGTTCGCCGACAGTCAACCGCGGGATTTTGTCTTCGCTTGCGGGATTGATTGAAGAGGTCAAAGGGCTTGCGTTCAAAGACAAAAAAGCGGCTGTTTTTGGTACCTATGGCTGGAGCGGCGAAAGTCCGAAAGTGTTAAGCAAGCTTCTTACAGGGGCGGGTTTTGCCGTAATGGAAGATGAATTTAAAAATTTGTGGCATGCCGATGAAGAAGCCTGTCGTGAATTTGGCCGGCGTTTTTGGGAATATAGCCGATAAGAGCGAAAGTTAAATGAGGGGTTATGATGCATAAATTACAAATCAAGAGGATATACGAGGAGCCAAATCCGAGCGATGGTTATCGGATCTTGATTGACCGTTTATGGCCCCGCGGAATCAGCAAAAATGAAGCGAAGGTGGATGATTGGGCCAAGTCAATTACCCCTTCCACTGAAATCCGCAAAGAATTCAATCATGAGCCTGCCAGAATGGAGGTCTTCCGGGTAAAATATATTGCGGAACTGGATGATAACCCGGAAACAGCAAAGTTTGTTGATTTTTTGGCAGAAAAACTGAAACAAACGAACGTCACTTTATTATATGGAGCCAAGGACGAAAAAGTGAATCACGCCGTTATTTTGCAAGACTGGCTTGAGGAAAAACTACAATTATTAGAGGTGAAATAAATTTGCTGGTTGATTTAAACATAACGGAATTTGCGGAGCGAGTGGCTTCTGACAAGCCAACCATGCCAGCCGGCGGATGTGTTACGGCGTTAACAGGTTTAATGGGTATCAGTCTCATGGAAATGTCTTTGAAAGTATCTTCCTTAAAACCAGCAGATCAAGCATTGGAATTGACAGATTTGCAAAAAACGCTGCAGCAGATACATCAAAGGATGGTAAGCTATATTGATAAAGACGCCGAGGCGTTTAATAAAGTAATTGCTGCTTTAAAACTACAAAAAAATTTTAATGAAAATGATCAAGCCTACGATACCGATAAGAAATCAGCGATGTTAGACGCGATAGAAGTGCCGTTAACAATAAGCAAGGATTGTTTATTGGCTTTGGAATGCAGCCGGCAAATTATCAAGATGATTAAACCGAGTGTAGAAGGGGATTTGAAGGTAGGGATATTGACGACGAAAGCAAGTGCTGACGGAGCGCTTCTTACGGCAAAAATCAATGTATCAATGCTGAACAACAAAGATAAGGTGAATGAATTGCTAACACAGGTTGGCGTAATGCAAAGAAAACTGGATAAGATAGTATCGGGAATCGTCTTGTAATTGCTTTAAGTCGAGCCGTTAAATTACATTGGAACCCCAAAATTGAAATTGAATAAGATGGGCGGAAGGAATTTTCTTTATATAGCTCGAATGAAAAGCTTCGATATAGTAGGTATTATAAAGAAAGAGCTTTTCAATTGATTTTTTTGGAGATTTTAATAAGCGGGAGGTGAAAATATGGATCATTTAAAACGGGTTACTGAGATTGGCACTGAGGCCGCAAACTCAATTAAGGGCGGAAAATCTTGCAGTTGTTCCTGTTCCTGTTCATGCGCCCAGTCTAATACATCGTCAGCCACTACGACGAGTGAGAAGGATTCAACGACATTAAATACTTATGTGGGCCATTAATTTATATCCATATCTTTGTTCTTTATTAAAATAAGGGACAAGGGTATGGATGGTTTTTTTTGTAATGTTGAAATGAGGAGTATTTCAAATGAACATCGTCGATGGAAACGACATCGGAGCAAATATAGCTTCTTTTTTTGCCGGAAAGTACCCTTTAATCAAACTCTTTCCATACGGGGAAGAATTTCTTGTCTATGATGCCAAGCCTCATTTTGCTTTTATTCTATCGTCAGAAGAAATGCTGGTTCTTGTCGATTTTTTGCAAGGTATGCCGCCAGAAGAAATACTGCAAGTGCATTCTGCCCAGATGGACACGGAAGCAATTCAACGATTAATAGTGAAATTTACGGATTTAAAAGTATCCGGAGTGTTCCTCGAAGGCCCGGCTGTTCAAATATCGCCAACAGATAGGGGTAGTATCAAAGAACAATTACAGTATTTTGCAGAAAACATTCTCTTGCGAAAATTTTGTCTGGAGGTAACAGAAGATTGCAATTACCGGTGTACCTACTGCAAAAGAACGATTGCCAATACGCACTCGAAAAATAAATTAAGCGAAGAAAATGCATACCGAGGTCTTCGCTATTATTTTGGAAAATACACCTCGTTATTACAAAAATTACCTGATGAGAAAAAGAAATTATTGCTGCAAATTGTGCCTCCCAGCTTATCTTGGTATGGAGGAGAACCTTTCCTGAATTTTGAGTTGATTAAAAAAAGCGCGGATTATTTTAAAAATCTGCCTTGGCGTAAATTCGGCATCGACAACAAGATTTTGAAATTTACTTCCAACACGAACCTGTCAATCATGAATGATGAGATACTTAACTTTTTGGTAGAGCACCAAGTGTATCTCTTTGCCAGCCTCGACGGTCCGGAAGAAGAACATGATCGATGCCGGTTTTTTGCCAACGGCGGAGGTACTTTTGCAACGGCGTATCACAACTTATTGAAGATAAAAGCGTTTAATGCCGATTATTTTCAAGAGCGGGTTTCTATTTTTGGTGTGTATACAGATCAACACGATTATGAGCAATGTACGGAATTTACAAGCAACGTCGGTGTTCTTCAATGTCAGCATTTCCCTGCCGAATATACAGGCACGTTTGTCTCCGATCCGGAAAAAACAATTGAAAATTATTGCAACTCCTGGGACAAACGATTTTCTTCCTTCCAACAAATCGCTTTCGAAGCGTCTCAGAATGAGAACGTAAGCATGGAGAAGTTTGCTAATGTATTTTCGTTTGCTAAAATCAATTATGACTATCCTTCGGGGAAAGACAGTCTGCAAGTTTTGCTTACC
>JAGFXW010000092.1 GCA_017861495.1 Bacillota bacterium | reverse complement strand
CGCGCTAATGAGCAGGTTGCGGAACGGGTAATGGATTCAAATGATTTGGAACGGGAACGTGGAATTACGATCCTGTCCAAAAATACGGCTGTTATGCATGATGGGATCAAAATTAATATTGTCGATACCCCGGGACATGCTGACTTTGGCGGCGAAGTCGAACGGGTATTGAACATGGTCAATGGCGTCTTGCTTTTGGTCGATGCGTTTGAAGGGCCAATGCCGCAAACAAAGTATGTTTTGCGGAAAGCCCTGGAACAAAAGTTGAAGCCAATCGTAGTTATTAATAAAATTGACCGCCCGGATGAGCGGGTTAAGGATGTTGTTGACGAAGTATTGGAGTTGTTCATGGAATTGGATGCAACGGATGAACAGCTTGACTTTCCGGTAGTGTACGCATCCGCCCGGGCTGGAATTGCAAAGTTGAATATGAATGATGAAAGTGCCGATTTGGCGCCGTTGTTTAAAATGTTAATCGATGAAATTCCGGCGCCGGAGGGCGATATTGACGGTCCGTTGCAAATTATGATTACTACGTTGGATTATGATGATTATGTTGGACGGATTGCCATTGGCCGTGTAATTCGCGGCCGGGTGTATAATGGACAGCAAGTTTGTATTTTGAACGGAGAAAGTGAACGCAAGGCTAAAATTGGCCGTCTGTATGCGTATGAAGGGCTGAAACGAACAGAAGTTTCGGAGGCCGCATTAGGAGATATCGTAGCCATCATCGGTTTGGACGATGTCAATATCGGTGAAACAATTGCCGATCCGGAAAACCCGGAAGCATTGCCGATGATTAACATCGATGAACCAACATTGGCGATGGTGTTTCGTGTTAACAACAGTCCGTTTGCAGGGAAAGAAGGCCAGTTTGTGACTTCCCGCCATCTGCGTGACCGTTTGTTTAAAGAAGTAGAAACTAATGTGAGCATGCGGGTGAATGAAACAGAGAGCCCGGATGCGTATGAAGTTTCCGGCCGTGGTGAATTACATCTTTCTATTCTGATTGAAACGATGCGGCGGGAAGGGTTCGAATTTCAAGTCGGCAAACCCAAAGTAATTTTAAAGAAAATTCATGGACAGGTTTGTGAACCGATGGAGTTATTAACGATTGATGTTCCGCAAGATTTTATGGGTTCGGTAATGGAAGCGCTCGGAACCCGCAAGGCAGAAATGATCAATATGACGGAAATGGCTGGATATTTACGGTTGGAGTTTATTATTCCCGCCCGGGGCTTGATTGGTTTCCGGTCCAACTTTTTGACGTTAACCAAAGGAAACGGAATTATGCACCACGTGTTTCATGGTTATGCGCCATCAAAGGGAGAAATTCCGGTTCGCTCGCGCGGAGTGCTTGTGGCTTTTGAAAACGGAGAAACTACGGCCTATGGCATTAACAGTGTCCAAGATCGCGGCACCATGTTTGTGGTTCCCGGACAGGAGATTTACGAGGGCATGATCGTTGGTGAAAATGCCCGGGAATTAGACATGGAAGTGAATCCATGCAAAAAGAAACATGTTACCAATATGCGCTCGAGTTCTGCAGACGATGCGGTACGCCTTATTTCACCACGGATTCTCAGCCTGGAACAGGCGTTGGAATACATTAATGATGATGAATTGGTAGAGGTAACGCCGAAAAGTATCCGGTTACGAAAAACAATTTTGAATCGCCAATTGCGGGCAAGAGAACGGAAAAACAGTTCGCTAGCTGGTGAATAAAACAGGGTTCAGACGGGGGCAGCCCCGTCTGAATTCTATCTATGAGTGTTTTTGCGTAAAAAAGTGGATATTGGCATAGAAAATCTTTGCGGATTTCAGGAAAATAAATTATTTTTTAAATAAATTGATATTTTTCTCCAAAAAAGAAGGGGATTTGTAAATTTTGTCGAATATTTACCAAAAAATGGACAAGATGATATGCTATTTTTTGGTGGAGGTGAATATGTAATGGCAGGCGTAATAATAGAGAAATTAACTAATTTTTTTATGGCTCCGGAAGAAATGCTATCCGCAGGGGAAAGTGAGCAGGCTGGATCTGCAGGTCGGGAATCGCATCTTCGCTTGCATAAGACGACAAAGTCTACTGATCTCACTGTAGTTGTCTGTTCACCAACGAATTTTGATGATGTTTGTCTTTATGCTGATTATCTTAAGATGAATACTGCTATCATTTTAAATTTTGAGAGTGCGGAAACTGATTTACAGCGCCGGATTGGTGATTTTTTGGATGGAGTATGCATGGTGACGGGAGGATCAATGCAACAAATATCTGATTCTTTAGTCATGTATGCGCCGGCGGGTGTTGCTTTTTCGAAAGATCTCTATGGATATTCGGTACCAACTTATGTGAAATCGAGCAACATGTAATACGATTGGAATTATTTATGCGTTCATATACTGTTACTATGTATTTCGGGTCGCTTTTTTTACAAATGGGAGAGTGGTTTAACAACCGCTCTTTTTTTATTGCAAAAAAGTAATTCAGGCTGGTTTATTTGTTATAATATACTATTATAAGAACGTAATATTTTTATGGACGGAAGGGTTAACAGGTGGGGTATGCATTCATTTTCAGGCAGTGAAGCGGATGTTGTTCTATTGAATGGCGTTGTTTATACGGCGGATAAATTCGATACGATACAGGAAGCAGTTGCTGTTAAAAATAAGAAAATTGTGTTTGTTGGCAGTAATGAAGCCGTTCAAACTTATATTGGACAGAACACAAACACCATAGATTTACAAAAAAAAATGGTGATTCCAGGGATGATTGACAGTCACATTCATCCTCCCGGATTATCTTTGTTGGAGCTGTATGAAGTCCAATTGTCTGCTGTCCGCAGTCGGGCAGGATATATTGCAGCGGTGAAGAACTTTATTGCCGAACATCCGGATTGTCGTGCGGTTTACGGTCGGGGGTGGTCTTGGGATGTATTTAACGGAGAAGAATTGTCTAAAGGCCCGCGTAAGGAATATCTGGATGCGGTGACTACGGATATCCCGATTGTTTTGCGGGCGAATGACGGTCATACACTATGGCTGAATTCAAAAGCGTTGGCAGACAATGGCATCACCGAGAATACCCAGACGTTTCCCGGCGGAATTATTGAACTGGATGATTCTACCGGGCAGTTGTGGGGCACCCTGAAGGAAAACGCGATGTGGCTTGTTGCTTTGCCGGAATACAGTAGGCAGCAATATATGGAAGCTATGAATTTATTTCAAAACAAAATGCATCAATTTGGAATAACAGGCATATTTTGCATGGCAAGTTTGACCTTCAAGAGTATTTATGAGGCCTGTTCCGAATTGTTGCAGCAGGATCAATTGCATCTTTGGATTCGTGGGGCTATGGTGATCAACCCCTACGATCATTTGCCGGATCAATTGGCAGCTATTTGTGAAATTCGTGAACAATATGCCAGTCCTTATTTACAGGTAACGGCTGCAAAGTTTTTTACCGACGGGGTTATCGAAGGTGGAACAAGCCATTTATTTGCGCCATATACGCTTGCGGCGGGTAAGGGAACGGATCATTATGGCGACTTTTTATGGGATAGACAGAAACTCCAACAGGCGTTCTATGAAACCAATAAAAGCGGTTTGCAAATCCATGTCCATTCTACGGGCGATGCCTCTACCCACAAGGTCTTGGATGCGCTGGAAATTGTTCAAGAAAAACTTACGGGTTGCGATGTCCGTAATACAATTACTCATTTGCAACTCGTCGATGAAAAAGATATTCCCAGGTTTAAGGAACTTAACATCATCGCCAATGTACAGCCTTATTGGCATTTTAAAGGACCTAATTGGTGGCGGCGCGTGGATTATGAATTTTTAGGCGACCGGGCCGAAAAAGAATTTCCTTTAGGTACTTTTTTCGCTAACGGCATACGGGTGGCTTCTTCTTCGGATTATCCGGCAACCATTGTGCCCAATCCGCTTCATGCGATTGATATTGGCGCGACTCGCAATATGGATAACGGATCTTTTTACGGAGTCGAGGATATCGCAGATATGGATGATGACCGATACTTATTAAATAAAAATGAGCGGGCCACTGTGCAGCAAATGATTAAAAGTTTCACGATCGATGCGGCTTACGCGTTGTTTTTGGATAACGAGACCGGCTCGATTGAGGTTGGAAAATTCGCTGACCTGGCAGTTCTGGACCGGGATATTTTACACATAAACCCAGTGGATATTGACAAAGCAAAGGTCGTTATGACGTTTTTTAATGGTCGTTTGGTGTATAAAGATCAGGCATGTGGAATGGATAACCAATTATGGTTGCAGGCATCACATGGGTAAGGAGCGGGTTATGGCGGGAAATTTTGTCCACCTCCATGTTCATACAGAGTATAGCTTGCTTGACGGTTCCGGACGGATTGACAGTCTGGCGGCCAAGGCGGCGCAATTAGGCATGCCTGCCTTGGCGATTACAGATCACGGTACAATGTACGGAGTTGTCGATTTTTACAAAGCGGCGAAAAAACATAAAATTAAACCGATTGTCGGGTGTGAGGTATATGTCGCGCCGCGGTCCCGGTTTGAAAAAAATCCAGTGGATGGGGAAAACTATTATCACTTGATATTGCTGGCGGAAAATAACCAAGGGTATCGAAATTTGGTTGAATTAGTTTCAAGGGCTAATTTAGAAGGGTTTTACTACAAGCCACGGATTGACTTTGAATTGCTGAAAGAATACCATGAAGGCCTCATCTGCCTAAGCGCTTGTATCGCCGGTGAAATTCCGTCCCGGTTGTTAAAGGATGATCCGGAAGGCGCCGAAAAAATTCTATGTAGTTATTTAGACCTGTTTGGACCGCAGCATTTCTTTTTGGAACTGCAAGACCATGATATGCCGGAACAAAAGCGTGTCAATGCCGTATTGTTGGAATTAGCGAAAAAATATGGCGTGGGGTTAGTGGCGACGAATGACATTCATTATATCAATAAAAAAGACGCAGAATGCCATGATGTCCTGTTATGCATCCAAACGGGTAAATTGGTCGATGACCCAGGGCGTATGCGGTTTCCTAACCATGAGTTTTATCTGAAAGATGAACCGGAAATGGAAGGTTTGTTTGCGCAGTATCCGGATGCGTTGGCCAATACGGTCCGGATTGCGGAGCGTTGCAATGTGACACTGGATTTTGACCAGCGTTATTTACCGGAATTCCCTGTTCCGGATGGTTTATCTCCGGATGCGTATTTGCGGCGCTTGTGTGAAGAGGCTTTACCAGCCCGGTATCAAGCGGTTACAGAAACTGTCCGGGAGCGGATGGAATACGAATTATCAATCATATCCCGGATGGGCTTTTCCGGCTATTTTCTCGTTGTTTGGGATTTTATCAATTATGCGCGGCTGCAAAAGATTCCGGTTGGCCCGGGAAGAGGATCGGCCGCGGGCAGTATTGTTTCTTATTTATTGCAAATTACGAATATTGATCCCCTGCGGTATGGCTTGCTTTTTGAACGGTTTTTAAATCCGGAACGAATTACGATGCCGGATATTGATATCGACTTTTGTTATGAACGCCGCGGCAAAGTGATTGAATACGTCGCGGAACGGTACGGGGCTGATCGCGTCGCCCAGATCATCACGTTTGGTACTATGGCGGCCAAGGGTGCGGTGCGGGATGTGGGACGGGCTTTGAATATGCCCTATGGAGAAGTCGACCGGATCGCCAAACTTATTCCTAATGAACTGGGAATTACGTTAAAAAAAGCATTGCACGTAAGCTCGGAATTAAAAAATGCGTACGACAATGAAGATGAAGTTCACAAATTGCTGGATCTGGCGATTGCGGTGGAGGGGTTGCCGCGCCATGCTTCAACGCATGCGGCCGGCTTGGTTATTGCCAAAGAGCCGTTGACGCACTATGTTCCTTTGCAAAATTCAGCAGAAGGATTCCCCACCACGCAGTATGACAAGGATCGTATTGAAGAATTAGGTTTATTGAAAATGGATTTGTTAGGCCTGCGCACCTTAACGGTGATAGGCGATACGATTGCCATGTTGGCGCAGGGACGGGGAATTTCGCTGGATATCGATTCAATTCCATTACAGGATGAAAAAACTAGTAAATTGTTAACGAATGGCGAAACTGCCGGCGTGTTTCAAATGGAGTCCAGCGGCATGACGAATTTGGTGAGGGAGTTGAAACCGGAAGGCTTTGCCGACTTGATTCCGTTAGTGGCTTTATACCGCCCGGGTCCGCTCGGCAGTGGGATGGTCAAGGATTTTATCGAGGGTCGCCATGGCGTGAAAAAAGTAACTTACATATTGCCGCAGTTGGAGCCGATTTTGGCGGATACATTCGGCGTTATCTTGTACCAGGAACAGGTAATGCAGATCGCTTCTGTATTAGGCGGGTTTACTCTGGGCCAGGCGGATCTTTTGCGCCGGGCTATGGGGAAGAAAAAACCGGAAGTCATTGCCGGACAGCGAGTGACATTTTTAGCCGGAGCGTCAGTGCGCGGGATAGAACCTTCAACTGCCGCGGAAATCTTTGATTTAATGGCGAAATTTGCCGACTACGGGTTTAACAAGTCGCATAGTGCGGCGTACGCCTTGGTTGCTTACCAAACTGCCTATTTGAAAGCGTATTATCCCTGCGAGTTTATGGCTGCTTTATTATCCAGCATCATGGACGTGAGTGAGAAAGTTGGTTTTTATATTGAAGAGTGCCGGCGCATGGGAATCCAGATCCTGCCGCCCGACATCAATGCCAGTAAGGCCGGATTTACTGTGGATGAAAAGGCGATCCGCTTTGGACTTGCGGCTGTGAAAAATGTTGGCGAAAACGCGATCCAAAACATTGCGTCTGTTCGGGCGGAAAGCGGTAAATTCGATTCGTTGGTTGATTTTTGTTCCCGGGTAGATATGCGCGTGGTGAATAAGCGCGTGATTGAAAGTTTGATCAAGTGCGGAGCGTTTGATTCCTTGGGCGCGAAGCGTTCGCAGCTTATAGCTGTTCTTGACCGGGCAGCCGATGTTGCTGCCAGCCGTCAGAAAGACAGCGCCAGCGGCCAGATTGGTTTGTTTGGCGAGGAGACTCTAAACCGTGTGGATGAGATCCAGCTTCCAGATATCGACGAATTTCCGCAGGAAGAAATCTTAGCTTTGGAAAAAGAGATCACCGGTTTTTATGTAACAGGCCATCCTCTTGACCGGTACCGTAGTAAAATGTCGGCGTTTACACCCATTGATGCGATTATAAACCATCAGGTTGCTGACGGCGGTAGTGTGAAAATCGGAGGGTTGATTGTTACCGCAAAACGGATTAATACCAAAAAAGGCGATATGATGTGTTTCGCCACTGTTGAGGATTTTAGCGGGTCAATTGAAGTCGTTGTATTTCCTCAGGTTTTTGCGCGAACGAACCGCCTCTTGGCCCCGGATTTGCCGGTTGTAGTGACGGGGCGGGTGAATGCCAGTGAAGAAGCTGTAAAGATCATTGCGAATGAAATCGCAGCATTGGATACTGCAGGTCCGGAAATCCGGGTTAAAATTCGTTCGGAGCAGGAAAATGCGCAAATTTTTGGCGCTCTGAAACAAGTTTTTAAACGGTTTTCTGGTGATATTCCCGTGTATCTTACTTTGGTAGACAGCCGGCGGGTGATCAAAACGGAACGGCATTTTTGGATGAACGGGAGCACAGACGGGTTATCGGCATTGGAAAATATTCTGGGAGAAAATACGGTAAAGGTCTGGTAATGTAAATCGTTGTAACTTGTAAACTGTAAGAAGTTTATTGCTGCAGCAGGAATACTCACTAGAATGGAGAAAAGGTATGGCAAGCTAAAAGGATCGGTTGTTGCCAAGCAATAAAACGAACGGAAATGGTGTGCGGGTTGTAAGTTAATTTATCTTCTTTTGGGAGGCAAGCATATGAAAAAAACAAAGGTAGTCTGCACTGTCGGGCCAAGCACTGATAAGGCGGGTACATTGGAAGCGATGATAGCGGCTGGGATGAATGTAGCCAGATTTAATTTTTCCCATGGGACCCATGCCGATCATGCAGCGAGAATCGCGATGGTTCGGGAAGCGGCAGCGAAAGTCGGCAAGCCTGTCGCGCTTATGTTGGATACCAAAGGACCGGAAATGCGGTTAGGACTGTTTGAAAAAGGGAAAGTGCTGCTGAAAGAAGGGCAGAAGTTTATTCTTACTTCCCGGATATTACCGGGAACAGAGGAAATGGCTTCAGTAAATTATGAAGCGTTGCCCAGGGAAATTTCGTCAGGGAACGTGATTTTGCTGGCGGATGGACTCATTAGTTTGCGCGTTGAAGCGATTGAACAAGATAATATTATTACGACTGTTCTCAATAATGGGGAAATCAGCGACCGGAAACGGGTTGCTGTGCCGGGGGTTGCGCTTAATTTACCGCCGCTGTCGGAACAGGATGTTGC
>JAGFXW010000091.1 GCA_017861495.1 Bacillota bacterium | reverse complement strand
GATCGGCAAAAATCTTTTACCAATCGTTCTGCCGGCAAGGTTTCCATTTTGGGCATGCCAATTAATGTATAGTTCTCGATTTTGTGTCCCGCTTTTTTGATATTTGTAACAGTTTGGGGATCTTCGGCCGTTTGTATTCCATCAACAAAAAAGGTCGCCTTTGCTTTGTGCTTTTCCAGCAAATCCAAGATCTTCTGCACAATCGAGCGGTCGGCCAACCCGTCAAAAGTTAATGCAATCTGCCGTTGTCCGTTTGTAGCGCCGGTAGTAACGGTTGCCTGCCCCGGGTTTGTTTTCATGCGTTGCAAAGCGCTTGCAACTTCCGCATCAGCATTATATGCACTGCTCAAATCAGTTATATTTCGATAACTGCCGCCAGTCTGTTGCGTAAAATAACTTTTGAAGAAAAAAGCCCAACTCAACCCCGCTATTATAAGCAGCACAATGAACGCTGAAATTAGTTTGCCCCTCACGCATATCACCCCTTACGATTATAGGCTCCAGTAAGAATATCCGTGATCTTCCATCATCTTCCGATCAAAGATATTCTTCACATCGATGAGTACAGGCTGGGCGCAACCCTCGTGCGGTTTGAACATCCGATCCAACTCAGGCAGGCTTAGCTCGGCAAACTGCTGATGAGCGACCAAAAAGACCAAACAATCCGCATTTTTCACATCATCCATGTCGACTAAATTTGCGTTCAACTCAGTATGAAGTTCTGCATTATCAGCAAAAGGCTCCACCACATTCACCCTAATGCCATAAGAGGCAAGATGCTTGCAGACATCTATCGCCTTGGAATTACGCATATCCGGAATATTTTCTTTGAAAGTCAGCCCCATAATATATACATTAGCTTTACTGACATGCTGATCCGCCTGGATCATTTTCTTAATCACAGCGTTTGCAATAAAATAACCCATATTTTCATTGATCGTCCGGCCTGCGGCAATAATCTGCGAATGATACCCCAGCATTTCCGCCTGATAAATAAAATAATACGGATCAACGCCGATACAATGTCCGCCGACTAACCCTGGATAAAACCCCAATGCATTCCATTTCGTGTTCATGGCTTTAATAACTTCCAGGGTTTCTATCCCCATTCGTTCAAAAGCCATTGCCAATTCGTTCATGAAAGCAATGTTAATGTCACGTTGCGCATTTTCTGCAAGCTTAGCTGCTTCCGCCACTTTAATGCTGGGGGCCTTATAAATTCCACCCGTAATGATTAATGCATAGACAGATGCAATGATATCGCAAGTTTCTTCATCCATCCCCGAAACAATTTTGCAGATGTTTTCCAATCTGTGAACTTTATCGCCGGGGTTAATCCGTTCGGGCGAATAGCCAATTTTAAAATCTGCTCCGCATATTAACTTTGATATTTTTTCCAAAATGGGGGCGCAAATCTTTTCAGTCACTCCTGGGTATACCGTAGATTCAAAAACGATAATACTGCCTTTAGATAAGTTTTCCCCGATCATTTCGCAAGCCCTGATAATGGGGCCCAGATTAGGAGTCTTATCTCCATTAACAGGCGTTGGAACCGCCACAATAATAATTTTCGCAACTTTTAGCCGCACCGGGTCCGTCGTAAATTCCAAAGAAGTCTGTTTGATTTTTTCATTACCGACTTCACGCGTCAGGTCCATGCCCTGCTTATACAGATTTACTTTTTCACGGTTGATATCAAAACCGATCGTTCTAACCTCATCAGCAAATGCAATAGCCAACGGCAACCCGACATACCCCAGCCCGACTACTGCCAAACAATCTTGACCATCCCGTATTCCTGCAAAAATATCCATCGTTAACTCATCTCACCTACTACACATCACTCAGAAAAAGCTAGTCACGGACCCCCACCACGTCGTTCCGGGTTCGCCGGTTGTTATATCGCGCAAATTATAGTATTCCAATCCTCCGACAATATTTTCCGCCAACGTGTAATACACACCGATGCCGAGTCCCTGGAATCCTTGCATCAATCCGCCCCTGCCGTTCATGGTCGGCATAATGTAAGTAAACCGAGGTTGGTAGTAATATCGAACAAAAACACCATACGTTCCTGCCCGCCAAGTTTTCAAGTCGCCATAATTAAGACTATGAACATAACCAAAATTATTTCCCTGGCTGTCTTTCTGACTCGCAAGCAAAATCATGGAACCTAAGCTGAAATTGCTGAATTTGTAGTTTGCGGCCAAATTCAAAATGGTGTTCGTATTTTGGTTGGCGTCACTCGGAAGATAATTGTAGATACCCGCTTCCACGTTATAATCCAACGCCTCGTGCCGCGCCGTTGCAATCAAAGTTTGTTGGGTGTTATCTGTACTTCCCGCCGCCAGCGTAAACTTCACGGGTCCGCCAAACTCAAACCGTCCCCCGGCAAAAGTGCTATCGTAAATGTTTCCATCTGCCATAAAATAGCCGAAAGTTCCGGCCTGCAGAGTGCCTGTCCCCACTTTTCCCGTCAGACTTGCTCGAAAGGTCGTCGTGTTCTCATAATTTAAGATGTTTTGTTTACCTTCAACCAGTGCATTGAGTCTCCATGTTGGATTCACCCATGTTTCTGCTCCTATACGGGCACGTAATCCTGATGTATTTCTGCTCCAACTTGCGGAACCGCTATTGGCCGCATAATGATAACGAATATTGACATCAATGGTTACTTTCTTCTGTGGATTTTTTTTCTGTTCCCCTACGCTCATCAAATCATTCATGATCCCGTTATACGTTTCCGGAGAAATCGGTTTTGCAGTACGGGTTACATTTGAACTTGCGCCATAAGCAGCCGGTCGCGCCGTAGCCGCCGGTTTGGAAGCGGCGGCTACCTGGGGCGTCGTTGCTACAGAATTTACAACGGCTTTGTTTTCAGCACCGATTGTTTTATTCGGCGTACTTGCCACCGTCGTCTTTCCTGTGTCAATGCCTGCTGTCGCTCCATATTTTGTGTTCACTTGCACAATTTCATTCGAAAAATCATATTTGGCTTTTTCAATGTTCAATTTAGGATTGCTGTACAGTTTATTCTTGATCCGCTCCATATCAGCGCCAAAACCAGCTCTTTGATCTTGCGGGAGCGTCGGTGTAACTTTGGCTACGGTTTGGTCTATTTCGCTCTCCAGTGTAACTTTAAATTTTACGACATTATTATTGGGCAATGCTTCAATCTTAGCCGTAAGTTGCGCCATCTCATTGGCAAAATCGGCTGTCCCCTTCTCCACGGGACGAAGTGGCGCAGACTGGACATTGCTTTCCTTATTACTGTTATCTGCTACAGGCAGTAGACTGGCCGTTTTAGCAGGAACTACGGCTTTTCCTCCAGCGAAATCCACTTGTTCCGCCTTTGTCATATAGTTCGTAGTAATTTGCGCCGTATCATATGAAAAATCCGCTTTGGCTTTTTCAATGTTCAATTTAGGATTACTGTATAATTTGTCCTTGATCTGCATCATTTCACTACTAAAGTCAGCTTTTAGTTCTTGCGGAAGTGTCGGCGTTACTTTAGCAATCGTTTGTTCGATTTCACTCTCCAGCAACACTTTGAATCGCACGACATTATTATTTGGCGCGGACACAATTTTGGCTGTAAGCTGCGCCATCTCATAGGCAAAATCTGCTTTAAACTTTTCCAAGTTGCTTTGTGAAGCGGCGGCATTTTTCGGGGTCGCTTCCCCCGCTTTGGCAGGATCATTTGCAGCATGCGCCATCTGACGGCAATAATCAGGCGCAGGCATAATGATTATGCTGAATAGAGAAAACAGTATTATGGCTACTTTTTTCGTCTGCATCTTTCGCACCGCCACTTCTTATTTTATCGGGTTCCTGAAGCGAAAAGATTTTTTTTAGCAGTTTGCCCGTCGTTCGCAGGAGGCTTTGCCTCAGCCGCTTTCCGCTCCACCGCAATGGCATCCTGCGCTACGGATTTTTCGACAGTCGCGTTCTCTTCGTCAGGTCTTGGCTCCGATGTGTTTTTCTTGGGCCTGCCGCGACGTTTGGGGACCTCCACCGGTGCGGCTTCCACTGGCACCTCGACAATTATCGTTTCAGGTTCAACCACAGGTTCGCTCATCACCGCAATATTTTTCTTGGGCCTGCCGCGACGTTTGGCGCTTTCCACCGATGCGGCTTCCACAGGCGCCTCGACAATTATCGTTTCAGGTTCAACTACAGGTTCAGTCATCACCGCAATATTTTTCCTGGGCCTGCCGCGTCCCTGCGTTTTAATTGCCCCCACTGGCTCTTGCTCGACAATAGGACTGCCATAATAGCTATTTTGATCTTCCCTGCGTTTTCTAATGTACCCGAAGAGCAACAGCAGCAGGAATATGACTGCTAAGGCTGCCCCGACAATAACAATCTCAGGTTTGTATTGATTCCAGAAACGAGTAAGCAGCCCTTGGGCAGCGGTCTGTCCTATGACAACACTTTTATCGTTATCACGCACATCTAAAGAATAAACCAGTCCTGGTTGGCGAAACGCCATGATATTTCCAACCAATCCGGCATAATGACCCGGATGGTTCAAATATCGGAATGCTTCCGCCAATATCTTACCGTTCTGCTTTGTCGAAAAAACAATAACTGGAACGCCATTATTTTCAGTAATTTTACCAACAACTGAAGTTACATTGGTTTGAAATTCCAACGGTATCCCCGAATTATTCTCCCGATTGCCGGTAATGCTTTGTCCCTGGGCCATCGGCATCAGCTCTTGCAAAAATGGAGGTTCATTTCCAGATTTGACCAAAGCAACAACATATTGATCCGGGGGAAGAAAGGACTGATCCGACAATGTCTGAACAGCCGGAAAAGCATAGGTTGCGGAAGGAAGTTGTCGATTTAAAAACATCACCAAGTCAGCTATCAACTTGAGTGGGTTTTCATCCAGTTTTTCGTCCACAAGGACAATTCCTTGCCTGCCAAAAAACATGCCAATATTGGACCATGTAAAATGATCCATCTTGCGTTGCCCGGCTCCCCACAGGTAACTATTGGGAAGAATCTGAGCCGATTGTGTTTTTCCACGAACCTGGCATTGCCCTGGTTCTTCCGGATAGTTGACTTGAACATTAAGGTTGTTCCTGGTCAACAATTCCATGCCGCCAGGCAGAACGATATCCCGGCTGAATCGACCGGATTGATCCAAAACCGAACTATGCACCAAGTTACTGTTAAAAAACACATCAAGACGAGCCGGTCGAACCTGTTCAAAAGAAACCATATTTGAGCCTTCAAGATGAAGCCCCATCTTTTCCGGCACATTCCCCAGAAGCGCCGGATACAACAAGAAGTCCGAGGATATCTGTAAAACTCCGGTTTGAACATCCTGATTGCTAAAAGAAAGCCCTTCCGTTACTTTTCCGGCCGAATTCTCAACCGTGTTGACCTCAATTTTCCGGCTAACATTTGGGTTGTTCGGAAAAACCGGCAAATCCGCCAATTGTCTTGCTACAGACTCCAGTTCACTTGCGCTTCCGGCCGAAAGCACCAACGTGTTTGGATCAGCCAAGGCAATCCCGGGTTGCGTTTTATTAAAATAGGCAGGCAACTGATTCCGTACAGCAACCCAAATACGCGGCGTTGCGGGCCGATTTCCCAAATCGTTGGCTTTAACAATCTGAATATCCATATGAGGATAATTTTTCTTCAATACCCCATACGTCCAAGCTGCCGGCATCATTTCAGACAGCCCAGCATTAGCAGGAACTATAATCAGTAACGACTGTTGGAAATTGCCAAAAAAATCCGCCACGCTGCGGACCGGCAACATATCATAATTCAAATCAACTTTCGTATCTGGATTAACAGTAAAAAACAAACCGCCAGTATAATAGTCGCGGCAAAGATCATTTGAAATAAACATATTGGATTTAATCTGCAGGTTGATGGTATCTCGAAATTCTCCGGCCAGCGGCAAATTAATCGTAAATTTTTTCCTTAATCGTATTTCCTTAACAGTCTTGGTCTCCAATAATTTATCATTGAGATAAAAGGAAAAAGCAGCTTCCTCATGAAGTTGAGGCCCCGGAGTCAGTGCAAAAGTCGCGGAGGCTGAACGGATTCTTGCCAATCGCGGCACTGGAAAAGACAACGTCAGGGACGAGTGTGGAGCCTTCACCGATAATTCTTTCTCAAAACCTAAAACGTCCATTCCAAGACTGCGATTAAATGCTTGAACCGGCAACACCATCTGAAATAAAAATAATACCAAAATAATGAAGCCGACTAATCTTCTAATAATTGTGACTCCCCCTCTGCAGCAACATAAACATATCCGAAATTCGATTATATATTACAATTTTCGACACGGTAACTCATACTGAAGTTTTCTGTTTCAAAGATTAACATTCATGTTTCATGATTTTCTCTATTTTATATCGAAATCCTGCACACTGTCTATGAAACTCAATGTATTCACAACATCAATTTCTTGATATTCCTTTGAATTTCCCTATATTATTATTCAACTATTATTATTATTCAACTATTATTTTATTATTTGACAAACATTCGCGAATTCCTTTGTTTTTCTAAAACAGCTTACCTATTGTCACAGCCTTGTTTCTTCATTTACAGCTTCGAAGCACTTTATTATCACTATATATTTGTTCACAATTAATCATAAAACAACTTACTCTATTTTGATACTATCCTAAAGTATAAATTTCAATTGCTGTTTAGCAATTATTACAATTTTCCTTTGCGGAAAAAATCAGTAATTTTGCCGCCTAGTGCTATTCGCATAAAAAAATACAATAAAACCAGCACGCTGATATTATCTAGAAAATCCAATTGTTTTATTTTATATCCACCCATTTGCACAAATCCCTGCCACGCCTCATTTACAGCCTTCGGAAACTGCCACCCCGCAATCGGCCAAAAAAAAACGTCTGGATGAAGCCACATTACATCCAAAGCATCATGGAACAATACCCCAAGAAAAACCGGGAAAACCCATAAACTTCGGTTCCACAGCCACAGAATCGCCATCAGCAAACCAACGCATCCCAAAAAAGCAAACGAATGGCCAAACGACCGGCTTTCATATTCATAGCTGCCCGCCAATAAACCGGCGAGTGGTTTGTCAATCAAATCCGGCAATAACGAAGCAACAATCAGTGTTCGATAATCGATCCGATGAAGCCGTAATCCTTTTTCCAACACTTTCACCGCTGCCGTTGTAAAACCAATATGGGATAAAGGTAGCATTTTCCCCTCCAAATCACTTGATTATATTACTTATGATTACCTACGACTCTTCTTCGGCAACAAATTTTCCAGTTCATGTATCTGCTTTCTTCTTTTGCGTGTTTGTGTTAATTGTTCTTGCCCAATACCTCGACTCGAAACCCTGCTTCTTTCCACTTCGCATGATTGAGACAATTTCTGGTATCGAACAGTTGTTTATTCCGCATCAGAATTCCCAGTTCATCAGCAGAAAGATATCGGTATTCTTTATGATCCGCTAACAGCAGTACCAGGTCGGACGCGGCAAAAGCCTCTTCGAGATTCGACAATTCAAATTCGTAGTCCTTCACATAGGGGTCGTAGATTCTTACCCCAACCTTTTGTTTTTTCAGTTCGCGTATGACTTCAGTCGCTGGGCTTTCTCTGGTATCATCAACATTTCCTTTATACGAAACTCCCAATACCGTAACCTTGGGGTCAACAACTTGATCCAGCATTTTCATTACTAAGTCAGCGACGAAATGCGGCATCGCATCGTTAATTTCCCGACTCAACCGAATCAAATTCGCCCTGTTTGATTTTTCAACAATAAACCAGGGATCAACTGCTAAACAATGTCCTCCGACTCCAGGACCTGGTTGGTGCAAATTTACGCGTGGATGCATGTTGGCCATCTTGATGACCTCTAGCGCGTCCAATTTCAGGTCATAAGCAATTTGGCAAACCTCGTTGGCCAACGCAATATTTACATCACGGAAAGTATTTTCCATCAATTTCGCCATTTCTGCCGATGTGGCATCAGTCAGGATCAGGTTTCCCTGCACAACTTTTTCATAGATTTCCCTGGCTCGGTAGGAAGATTTGGCGTTGATGCCGCCAATAATACGGTCGTTACTAACAAATTCGTGTAAAATATTCCCCGGCAATACCCGTTCCGGACAATGCGCCAAAAAAAGCTCCTCGCCGATTTCAAGACCGCTTTTTTCTAGGATGGGAACCAGCACATCTTCCGTGGTACGGGGCGGACAGGTAGACTCCAAAATTACCAGATTGCCTTTGCGCAAAAAAGGCAGTACGGATTCCGCCGCTTGAATGACGTACGTCAAATCCGCTGTTTTGTCGTCATTAATCGGGGTTGGAACCGCAATAATAAACACATCGGCTTCTTCAGGCGCCAGTTTCGCATGCATATTACCTGATTGGACCGCCGCATATACAACGGTTTTCAGTCCGGGCTCGTTAAT
>JAGFXW010000090.1 GCA_017861495.1 Bacillota bacterium | reverse complement strand
CGGACTGTCCGGGAAAAAACGGCGAATTTAAACACTTTTTTACAAGAAAGCATGACAGGCATTTCGATTATCAAGGCCTTTTCCCGCTTTCGGCGCAGTCAAGAAGAATTTCGGGATGTCAGCAAGGAATATTTAGCAGCCGGACTGCGGGAAATGCGGACTTTTGCTGTTTTTCGTCCGTTGGTGGATGTAATTTATATGTTGGCGGTTATTCTTGTTCTCTGGCAGGGCGGTTTTCAGGTTCGGGCAGGCGGAGTAGAGATCGGTGTTATTGTTGCGTTTTTGCGGTATGTAGAAAAATTTTTCTGGCCAATCAAAGATTTGGCGGAAAAATATGATTTGCTGCAATCCGCGTTGGCGGCGGCGGAACGGGTTTATGATATGCTGGCGTCTGAGCGTCCGGCGGAAGAACCGGTACAAAGACATTTGGACTGCGAATTTTTGGGGAATATTCACTTTAATGACGTTTGGTTTGCCTATGAAGAAGAAAATTGGGTGCTGCAAGGGGTTACGCTGGATATTGCGACCGGCCAGTTTGTTGGCATCGTCGGCTTATCCGGTTCCGGCAAGACAACCTTAATCGGTTTATTATTGCGTTTTTACGAACCGCAGAAAGGAACCATTTTTCTGGATGGAGTGGATATTCGCGCGATTCCGTTGGAAATTTTGCGTCGTAAAATTGGTGTTGTCTTTCAGGATGTACATTTATTTCGCGGGAACATAGCGGAAAATATCAGCATGTTTGATGGAAATATGACTCGTGATACGATTGTCGCTGCCGGTAAGATGGCGAATATTCATGAATTTGTGATGAAATTGCCGAATGGGTATGAAACGGACGTGGGGTATCAGGGCGGGTTGCTCGAAGCTACGTCCAGCATTGACAGTGAGACGGAAGCGTTGGTGCAGGACGCTCTTGACAAGGCGGGACAGGAGAGAACCATGCTGGTAATTGCCCATCGCCTTTCAACGATCCAGCATGCTGCGGAAATTGTTGTGCTTCATAAGGGAAAAATCGTAGAGCGGGGGACTCACGAGACGCTGCTGGCAAGCAACGGAATTTACTGCCGTTTGTATCATAGCCAGTAAAGATAATTATTGGTAAAAAGAAGGATTTTTAAGGCTTATTGGGTAATATTAATTATCATAACAAGAAGTGAAATTGCCGTAGTTTTTATATTATTTTGTCAGGAGGGGAATATATGGAAAAGTTGTTTAGCGATTTAGAAGGACTGAGGATTGCTGTTGACATTGAGACCCGGGGGGAGGAGTTTTACCGCCAAGCCCATTCCTACGCCAAAAAGACAGAGCACAAGAACTTATTCTTCTTATTGATGAATGAAGAGGTGCATCATAGGGAGAAATTTACGGAATTGTATCAAAAAATTAAAGCGCAGAAAGAATCCGTTGCGGATGAATACTTGTTTGATCCGGAAACTTCCCGGTATTTGACGGTTTTATCCGAAGGGCACGTTTTTCCGGAAGAAAAAAATGCGGCGAAAAAAATTGCCGAATTGGATACAATTGGCGCCATACTGAATGTTGCTATGCAAGCCGAAAAAGATTCCATTCTTTTTTATGATGAATTGGCTCGCAGTGCCAAGTTTGAAGAAGCGAGGCAAATATTTACTCTTTTAAAACAGGAAGAACAAACGCACGTTGTGAAGCTGCGGGAAATGATACGATTGTGGGCTTAATGAAATCTCCCTGATTAGCTAAAAGTTGGTTGGAGGGATCAATTGTGGCAAAAACAAAAGGGAAGCACCAGTATCACAGGGAAGACATGAATAAACTGAACCGTACCGCGCTGTTGATAGGCGGAGCGGTCGCCGTCGCGATATTAGTGGTAATGATTTTATCTTTTGTTTTTTAACGATATGATTGGCTTGCTGTAAATATAGGTTAACGAGAGGAAGTGTGTTGATCAATGGAAGTAAAAACGGATTTGTTGGAAAAAGGCGCTATCTTGCAGCGCGATAAAGAAACGTATGCTATTGCTCCCCATATCCCTGGCGGGATTATCCTTGATTTCAATGTATTGCGCAAGTTAGTGGATGTGGCGGAAAAATACGGCGCGAAAGCGATGAAATTAACTTCTGCGCAACGGATTGCCATTGTAGGGATTGAACCTGATAAAATCGATGCTGCATGGGATGACTTGGGAATGGATAAAGGCGCTGCAGTAGGCCTTTGTGTACGCAGTATAAAAATTTGTCCGGCGATGCACTTCTGCAAACGCGCGCAGCAAGACGGGGTTACATTGGGTTTGGAGCTCGACAAACGCTATCACGGTATGGCATTGCCGTCCAAATTTAAAATGGCTGTCAGCGGCTGCATGAATTCCTGCTCGGAACCGGCCGTGAAGGATTTGGGCATCATGGGCACTCCGAAAGGATATACCTTCTATGTTGGCGGAAATGCCGGCATCAAACCGCGGTTGGGGAACATTTTGGCGCAAAACGTTCCGCAGGAAGATGCCTTGGCGCTGGCGGATAAAGTGGTGGCCTATTACAAAGCAAACGCTAAAAATTATGAACGTATGGGTTCCATGATTGACCGCATTGGCTTTGATAAAGTGAAACAGGATATCATGGGAGAATAAACTGTCGCGAGCGCCTGGTTGCTTTTTGTATCCAGGCGCTTTTCAAACCGTGTTGCAATGAGCATGAGTGGGAGGTGACGCAATGGATCAGGAATGGGTAGAAAAAATGTTGGGAAAGTTGGCGCAAATTGGTTGTGGTCCCCAGGGAATTAATCGACTGGCATACAGCGATGCCGACATGCATGCGAAAGAATTCATGATCCGAACGATGCGCGACAATGGGTTAACAGTGCGAGTCGATTCGATCGGCAATATTATCGGCAGGCTGGAAGGGACAGTTCCGGATGCGTCCATTGTGGCTACCGGTTCCCATCTCGACACGGTACCGGATGCGGGACGTTACGACGGCGCGCTTGGGGTCGTTGGTGGTCTGGCTGCCATACGGCGTTTGCAATCCCTGGGTCCGTTGCAGCATCCTGTTGAGCTTATTATTTTCGCGGCGGCAGAATCCAGCCGCTTTGGCTTAGTTATGATTGGCAGTAAAGCAATGGCGGGCATGGCAAGCCGTTACGCGTGGGGTAAAGCCAAAGATTCTGCCGGAATATCGCTTGCGGAAGCGTTGGAAACGAAAGGCTTTGGTTTAAATGATTTGGACAAAGTCGCTCGTGTAAGAGACTCCATCAAAGCTTTCGTGGAACTGCATATTGAACAGGGAACATCATTGGAAAAAACGAAAAAACAAATCGGCATTATTGAAACGGTAGCCGCCCCCACCATGATTAAAGTTACAATCAACGGTGAGACGGGACATACCGGATCTATTCCGATGGAGGAACGGCATGATGCGCTGGTCAGCGCGGCAACCATTGTATTGGCTGTGCAGTCAATTGCTCTGGACCAGTCTCCCTACGGAACCTTGGCGACGGTTGGACAGTTAACTACTGCTCCGGGAACGCCGAATGTAATTCCTTCCCAAGTGGAACTATGGATTGATTTGCGCGGAGTGGACCAGGAAAACATCATTGATACCATTCAGGAAATCAAAGATGCTGTCAGTACCATTACGGATGAACAAGAAACCTTGGCGGCCATTGACATGCTATTTTCCGAAAAGCCGATTCAAATGGATGAATATGTAATACGGAAGATTGAAACCGCTTGTCTGGAAAAAAACATATCTTTTCGGCGGATGAACAGCGCCGGCGGGCATGATGCGATGAATATGGCGCATTTAGCGCCGGCGGGGATCATATTTATTCCGTGTAAAGGCGGCATAAGCCATAGCCCGAGGGAATTTGCCGATCCTGCGGATATTATGGCGGGAATTGATATATTGACACAAACCCTGTATGAACTGGCGAAGTAGAAGTTGGAAGGGGCTTTTTTGACTGGCTCAAAAAAACATGATAAAGTATAGTAGAGGCCGAATCTGAATTATCGGTACGGGGGAACCAATATTTAGGGGATAATCCGTTTAACGGAGGGGTATATTCTCAGCTCTCTCTTCACCCTATCCCGTCAGCTAACCCCGGAGGCCACAGCAAGAGAGGTGAACCAATTGAAAAAAATATCCTGTATTTTCGTATGTTCTTTAATTTTATTGCTTTTTTCCGCTGCTGTTTCAGCGGCTCCGGCAAAACCTGAAACTTCTTCAAAGTCTGCCGTTTCAGCAAAACCCCAAACTTCTTCAACTTCTGTTGCCCCAACTGACCCGGTTGTAACGGCTGCGAACAACGATGAACTGATCAAAATAGGCATGCGCGGCGAGAAAGTCGTGGTTCTTCAAAAACTATTGGCTGAACGAGGATTTTATGCCGGTGAAATTGATGGGATCTTTGGCAGCGGAACGCAGGCGGCCGTGCGGGATTTCCAATTCATTCATGGTTTATCCGGCGATGGCGTAGCCGGTAAAGAAACCTTGCAGTATCTGAAAAGGTCTTACGGAACGGAACCGGGAAGATACAGCCGGTCTTTGTTGATGACGGCTTCTGCGTATTCCGCATACGATACTGGTAATTCCAGCCGGACCTGCAACGGAAATCTGGTTCGAAAGGGACTGGTTGCAGTTGACCCTTCTGTTATCCCGCTGGGGACAAGGTTGTATATTAGCGGATATGGTTACGCGATTGCGGATGATATTGGCGGATCAATTAAAGGCGACCATATTGATCTTGCGTTTGACTCTCATAATGAGGCGCTGCAATTTGGCAGGCAGAAAGTTACAGTGTATATTTTGAATTAACAAAGTTTACGAACTGCGAAAAAGTCAAGCGGCGGTGTGCTTCGCAAGAGTATACCACAGCTTGACCTTTTTGATGGTTTGATAAGTTTTGGCATTATGGAAAGGTATATAACATGACGATGAGATCGATAGTTATTCCCTGTGGTGAAAAACAATTGGCGGGGGTTGTGCATGAACCGGCTGCTGCGAATGGAAAGGTTTTGGTGCTCTGTCATGGTTTTCGCGGTTCAAAAGAAGGCGGCGGACGGGCTGTTTTTTTAGCGGAACAAGCCAGAATGAAAAATTTTACGGTAGTACGGTTTGATTTTACGCCAACGGAATGTGTAACAAATCAAATCCAGGAAATCAGGGCAGTAGTTGTCTATTGCCGTGCAATATTAGGACAGCAAATCATTTTGCTGGGACGAAGCTTGGGAGGAAGCGCTTCCTTGGCTTTTGCCGCGGATGACGGCAAGTTGACCGGACTTTGTCTATGGTCAACTCCTTGCGATTTGCACGAAACGTTTCGATTGGCGCTGGGAAACAATTATCAAAGATTAGCGGAAGGCAGGGATATACAAGTCGAGGATGAGTACGGAAAATTGGAATTAAGTCCCCATTTTATTGCGGATTTTGATTGTTACGATCTGGTGACTTGTGTTCAGCGAATATCAGGGTTGCCGCTTTTGGTTCTGCACGGCGGTGCCGACGCGGTTGTGCACTTGCAGCAGGCGGATACGTTATTTCGGCATGCCGGAGAACCAAAGAAAATGGTTGTTATCGACGGGGCAGATCATCAGTTCAGCCAACATGCGACGCAAGCGACGGAAGCAGTGATTGCCTGGCTGGAGACATTTGTTTAAAAAAGAAACTTGCGCAGCGAAGCTGCGCAAGTTTTCACCAGTATCTAAAAATTTGTATCACTGTGATGACTGTCATAATAAGCAATAACGCTTCCGTATAAAAGCTGGGCCAAAGCTCGCAGATGCCGAGGGCGACAGCGGCACATGCCAATGCTATATAGACAGCTGACTTGTTTTTCTTTGTCTTTGCTTCTTCCATCCTGCACGCTCCTTAAATTTGATTGATATACTCCGTTCGATCAAGCATTTTTCTTATTATACCACGATGGTTACCAGCAATAAAGTTCCTATCAAGTGTATTTGCTATTGCAATCTACAATTGCAATTTAGAAAATGTATTTGCTGGGTATTGCCGTAAAAATACTCTTGCAAAAATTACTTTCATAGTATATACTATGAAAGTAATTCATCAACACGGGGTTATAGCTCAGTTGGTTAGAGCGCTTCGTTGACATCGAAGAGGTCTGCAGTTCGAGTCTGCCTAACCCCACCAGTAAATATGAGCCTTCCGAGAGTTCGGGAGGCTATTTTTATTGCATTTTGACGACAACGGAAAAGAATGAGCCGACAGCGATGTTTTTCGCTCCGACTGGATTGGCAACATTTATTTAAACGCTTTTTCAAGGGTATTACATTTGCACTCATTGGGCGTTAAATATCCCAGCGAGGAATGAATTCGAAAATTATTAAACCAGTTCACATAATCGGCCAGGTTAATTTTTAATGATCCTAGTGATTCGAAGTTTTTCCTTTTAACAAATTCTGTTTTGATGATTTTGAAAGTGGCCTCCGGTGGTTTTTGATACCATCGGATTTTTGTTTTGGGAGGGCTATTACATCGAGAAATAAATATTTGGTATAATAATTAGGAAGATCTAGTTTCTACGACATAATATAATCTGTCGAGACTTCTTTTTATATAAGTTTATTTCATAGTAAGTGGAGGTACTTTTATGTTTAGAGTAAATGATTATGTTGTATATGGCTTGATGGGGGTATATAAAATTACAGATATCCAAAAAAATGGCCTTGCTTCTAGTGATGAAAGTGAAGGTTATTATTATGTTTTACGTCCCGTTTACAAAAACAATATAACGATAAAGCTTCCCGTGAGAAAAGAAAATACATTGCTGAGACCAGTTATAACCCGGGAAGATGTTCTAGCATTGATAGCATCAATGCCGGAGAAAGAAATTGTCTCAATCGAAAGCGATAGAGAAAGAAATAATATGTTTAAAACGGCTAAAACTGGAAACATTGAAGAGCAGATAAAAATTGTAAAATCATTTTATTGGAAAAAAAAGAAAAAAATTGCTGCTAATAAAAAACTTGCCAAAGCAGACGAAGACATCATGAATGTTGTGGAAAAGCAATTAAATGAGGAATTTGCGATAGCTTTGAATATTACACCTGACGAGGTTCATCCTTATATTCTAGAACATATTTCACATAACCAAGAATAGATGGCATAAAAATAATACCCGCAGATTGCAGAAGATTGTAGCTACGTAGATGCACCAAGACCGTGATCTAAAACAGCTTGACTCAGTAAATAGTAATCAAGCAAAAAGTAAGGCGGCTCATGCCATTTGGAAGACTGGCTCAACTTACACCGGACACATAGCTCTCTGGAACCGGAATATTCAAGCAAGAGATTATGGATAGACTTCAAGGAGGAATTTATGATAAAATTCGCGATATTGTCCAAAAGCTAAAACCAAAAACTTTTCCATGAAAATATAAAATATTTTCATGGAAAAGTTGTCCCTTATTTTCTCCATAATGACGTGATTTCGATGCTAAACGTGCTAAAATTACCCCTTTGCAATAAAACGTAAAATGCCAGCCAAGCTTGTTTTTCATTGTATTTCAGGCAAAATATAAATTTTAAATATGGTAATAAATTGAAAAAAATGTTGGCGTCGAAGAGGTCTGCAGTTCGAGTCTGCCTAACCCCATCGGTAAATATGCGCCTTCCGAGAGTTCGGGAGGCTATTTTTATTGCATTTTGCCGATAACGGAAAGGAGAGAGCCGACAGCGATGTTTTCGCCGTCGGCTTTGTTTTACTCATTCTCATCTGTGGAGGTAGGAGATACGTACGAGATCCGGTCGATCCTTTAAAGTTTATTTCGGAACTGGATGGATATTCGTCCATTGTGTTGTCTGTTTTGATTGATTACTTGATTTTCTATTCTTGTTGCCGTATAATTATAGAACAAATGTTCTATAAAGAGGTTTGAGATATGAAACGTATAATTCTTCATGTGGATTTAAACGGCTTCTATGCCAGCGTAGAATGTTTATATCATCCGGAATTGCGTAGTTTGCCAGTGGCCGTTACCGGCGAGGTGGAAGCACGCCATGGCATTATTCTGGCGAAGAACCAGCAGGCCAAACAATTTAATATAAAGACCGGAGAAGCGATATGGGAGGCCAAGCAGAAATGTCCCAAGTTAATTTGCCTGCCGGCAGATTATCGCAGGTATTTGCGCTTCTCACGTTTGGCGAAAGCGATTTGTGCCGATTACACCGACCGGATCGAGTCATTCGGTATTGATGAAAATTGGTTGGACATCGGTGGATCGACTCAGCTTTTTGGCACAGGATCAGAAATTGCCGATGAGATTCGCCGACGCTTCCGGGAGGAACTTGGCATTACGGCTTCCATTGGGGTTTCCTACAATAAAATCTTTGCGAAATTGGGCAGCGATATGAAAAAGCCGGACGCAACTACTGTTATAACGGCAGAAAACTTCCGAGAAAAAGTCTGGCCTTTGCCTGTGGAAGATTTACTGTATGTAGGGCGAGCAACACAGCGTAAACTGAACAGCCGCATGATTAAGACGATTGGGGATCTGGCCAATGCTGATCTGAGGACGTTGAAGCTATTGCTCGGCGTATGGGGTGAGGTGCTTCATCAATACGCCAATGGGTTGGATAGTTCGCCGGTGCGCTTATCCGGTGAAGAAAGCATCGTGAAGTCCATCGGCAATAGCACAACCACATTGCGGGATCTAGTCAGTGAGAATGATGTGAAGATGGTTTTTTATGTTTTGGCGGAGAGTGTGGGAGCCCGTTTGCGCCAGTCCGGTCTGAAATGTAAGACAGTGGCAATTAGTCTGCGGAATACGGAACTATTCAGTTTTGAACGGCAAGGAAAGTTATCGGCTCCGACTTTTGTTTCTACGGACCTCGTGCAAAAGGCAATGGAGTTATTTCGGGACAATTACCATTGGGAGCGACCTTTACGAAGTATTGGGATTCGTGGCAGCGATTTGGTTACAGCGGATCGGCATATTCAATTAGGATTGTTTGATCGTGATCCTGTAGTAAAAGAAAAACTGGAAAAGACGGTTGATGAGATCCGCAGACGGTTTGGCCACAGCAGCGTTCAACGCTGTATGTTATTACAAGATCGAAAACTAACGGGAATTAACCCGAAAGAGGATCACGTCATCCATCCTGTATCTTTTTTTAGGTAGGTGTTTTTGATGAGCAAAGTATTTATATCGGTTACCGCTGAACATGATGCCAATGGCCGCGTTCATCCATTGGCTTTGACGTGGACGGACGGCAAGAAATATGAAATTGACCGGATACTGGATGTGCGCCAAGCTGCATCATTAAAATGCGGCGGTCAAGGATTGCGGTATACCTGCCGAATTTGCGGAAAAGAAGTGTATT
>JAGFXW010000089.1 GCA_017861495.1 Bacillota bacterium | reverse complement strand
AGTGGTTTGGTGGCAGGAAAAAATATTGCCCGTTTTTGCCAAGGGAAAGAGCTGCTTGTTTTTCCGGAAGATACAGCCCACGGTGCATTATGCGCCTATATAACGGATCAGCGTCATAAGCATTTTCAACCGATGAATATAAATTTTGGTTTGCTGCCACCATTGATGAATAAAATTCGCGATAAAAAGCAAAAGAATGCTGTGATAGCGGATCGGGCTTTGCGTAGTTTGCAAAAATTTATTGAAAAATCCGACAACGATCTTGCATAAACTGGTTAGTTGTGCTAGTATGAAGTAGTGTATTTATTAGGGAAATTTAGTAAAAAAAGAGCGAATAAAACAATGGCTGATATAAGGAAATATATTAGTGAATTCTTGAACTACCTAACTATTGAAAAAAATGCTTCGGCGCACACTGTACATGACTATTGTACGGATATCGAACATTTTATAGATTTCATCACCAACCGGGATGAGCTGGCCGCATCGACTGAAGCTATTCACTTAATGGTGTTGAGAGCTTATCTCAACGATCTTAAAAAAAGAGAATATTCCCGGCGAACGATAGCGCGCAAGGTTGCAGCGTTACGTTCCTTTTTTCGTTATTTATGCCGGGAAGATTTCGTGCAGGACAATCCATTTCGAGGCCTGCGGACGCCAAAATTGGAAAAACGGTTGCCGTCTTTTTTTGATCAGCATGAGATGGAGGCCTTGCTGGACTTACCAGCTAATGATTTGCTGGGGGTTCGTGACAAGGCGATCCTTGAATTGTTATATGCGGCCGGAACCCGGGTAGGGGAATTGGTACGACTTCAATTACACGACATTGATTTTTTTAATTGTTATGTGCTTGTTTATGGCAAAGGGTCAAAAGAAAGAATTGTACCAATAGGTCGTAAAGCCATAGAAGCGTTACAGAAATACTTGGATTTTTCGCGGATTCGTTTATGCAAGGGGCCGGAAGCAACTCATCAGGTTCTCTTTGTTAATCATCGCGGCGGTCCGTTAAGCGATCGCAGCGTGCGTAGAATTTTAACGAAATATCTTGATATGATGGCCATAAAAAAACAGGTGAGTCCACATACTATTCGTCATTCTTTTGCGACTCATTTGTTGGATAATGGCGCCGATTTACGGTGTGTCCAAGAGCTGTTAGGCCATGTCAGCTTATCGACAACACAAATTTATACCCATATTTCAAAAGAAAAACTGAAAACCATTTATCATAACAGCCATCCACGGGCTTAGGAGGGAAAACATGTTCGAGGCTACAACCATTGTTGCGGTCAAACGTCACGGGAAGACCGCGATTGCCGGTGATGGACAGGTTACTTTCGGCGGCAATACGATTATGAAGCATAACGCGAAGAAAGTTCGCCGGATATATCACGATAAAGTGTTGGCCGGTTTTGCTGGATCTGTTGCGGATGCATTTACCTTATTTTCAAAATTTGAAGCAAAATTAGAAGAATATAACGGCAATTTAATGCGTGCCGCAGTTGAATTAGCGAAAGAATGGCGCATGGATCGCGTTCTGCGACGCCTGGAGGCGCTGCTGATTGTAACGAACGCAGACAACCTACTGATAATATCAGGCAATGGCGAAGTGATTGAACCCGATGACGGTGTCACGGCGATTGGTTCAGGCGGCCCTTACGCATTGGCGGCAGCCAGGGCGATGGTGCGCCATTCGGATCTTACAGCCGCTGAAATTGCTCGGGAGGCATTACTGATTGCATCTTCAATTTGTATATATACCAATGACTATATTACTGTAGAAGAATTATAGTCAAGTCAGGACAGAGGAGGAATGATGTTGACCGAAATGACGCCCAAAATGATTGTTGCAGAGCTTGATAAATATATTGTAGGACAACAACAAGCAAAAAAATCAGTTGCGGTAGCGTTGCGTAACCGTTGGCGAAGCAAACAATTGCATGAAGAATTGAAAGCAGAAATAATCCCCAAAAATATTTTAATGATTGGTCCAACCGGTGTAGGGAAAACAGAAATTGCCAGGCGCTTGGCGAAAATCGTTAATGCTCCCTTTGTAAAAGTGGAGGCAACGAAGTTTACTGAGGTTGGCTATGTAGGCCGGGATGTAGAATCAATTGTAAGAGATTTAGTTGAAACTGCATTGCGGATGGTGAAACGAGACAAAATGATGGCCGTGCATGATAAGGCTTTGGAAGCCGCTAATGAACGGCTGGTTGAATATTTTTGTCCGCCTGCTCAAAAGGAAACGGCAAGTAATCCTTTTGAAATGTTTTTTTCGGCGAATGCCGGGTTAAATAAACCTCCTTCAACGGTGGAACCGTCATCTGAGGCGCAACAACAAACCAGACGATATTGGATGGAACGGCTCAATAGCGGTGAGCTGGAAAACGAAACGATTGAGATTACAGTAGAAGATAGTAATGCGCCGGCAATTGGCATGTTTTCCGGAGCCGGTATTGAAGAAATGGGTATGAATATCCAGGATATGCTGGGCAATCTATTGCCGAAAAAACAAAGAAAACGAAAAGTTACGGTAGCAAATGCCCGAAAAATATTTACGCAGGAAGAAGCCCAAAAGTTAATTGATATGGATGAAGCAATTGCAATAGCTGTCGATTTGGCAGAAAACTCCGGGATCATTTTTCTTGATGAAATTGATAAAATTGCCGGTCGCGGCAATTCTTCCGGTCCTGATGTGTCGCGAGAAGGGGTTCAACGTGACATATTGCCAATTGTGGAAGGGTCTACTGTAATGACGAAGTATGGACCGGTAAAAACGGACCACGTCCTATTTATTTCTGCCGGCGCGTTTCATGTTTCAAAACCGTCGGACTTGATCCCAGAGCTTCAAGGCCGTTTTCCAATACGCGTAGAATTGACGACGTTGTCGAAAGATGATTTTCGTAAAATTTTAATTGAACCTACGAACGCTTTGATAAAACAATACGTCAGTTTACTGAGCACCGAAGGGATTACGCTCGAATTTGCGGCTGATGCGATTGACGAACTGGCGGAAGTTGCTTGCCAAGTCAATGAACAAACCGAGAATATCGGAGCTCGTCGTCTTCATACCGTCTTGGAAAAGTTGTTGGAAGACTTATCTTTCGAGGCCCCGGATTTGGGGGTCGATCACATTGTAATTGATGGACGGTATGTTAAGGATAAATTGGGACATATCGTTGTTAGCCAAGATTTAAGCCGCTTTATTCTGTAATGGATTATCACAAAAAATAATTAATATAAAAATGAAGGGTAGGAGAGAAATACATGATATCTATTTTAGAAAGAACTCGTAAAATTAACCGATTGTTGCAAAAATCCGAAAAAGTGGAGTACAATGAAATTTCCGCGTTGCTTAGTACAGTAATTAATGCAAATGTTTACATCGTCAGCAAAACCGGAGCTGTATTGGGCTATGCATTGCTGGATAATTTTGAATGTGAATTAATGAAGGATCTGGTTCTTCAAGAAGGCCGTTTTCCGGAACATTATGTTGAATGGCTGCAAAAAATTACAGAAACGTCCACAAATCTTACATTGCAAGACGGTATGTGCGCGTTTCGCGACGGAACGGAGTGCATGTTTAATGAAAAACTGACGACCATTATCCCGATCCATGGTTGTGGTGAACGGATAGGGACATTGATTCTCGCCCGGTTTGAACATGAGTTTAATGAAGAGGATATGATCTTGGCCGAATATGGGGCAACCGTCGTTGGAATGGAAATTCTTCGCGATCGTTCCGATAAGATAGAAGAAGAAGCAAGGAAGAAAGCAACTGTTCAAGTCGCCATCGGAACCCTTTCTTATTCTGAATTGGAAGCTGTGATGCATATATTAAACGAACTGGATGGCAATGAAGGCTTATTGGTAGCGAGTAAAATTGCTGATAGGGTCGGCATAACCCGTTCTGTTATTGTCAATGCATTGCGAAAATTCGAAAGTGCCGGTGTAATCGAATCAAAATCACTAGGGATGAAAGGTACTTATATTCGAGTTTTGAACGAACGTTTATTGGAAGAGTTAAAGAAATTGAAAAAATAAAATAGTAAAGTTCACACGTTTTTGTTGTGAATAGTAAAGTAACCCATCCCGATCACGGGATGGGTTACTTTTTACGTTTTTTGTGAATTTTTCATGAGTAACGGTCAAAAATATTTAACGTAAAATGACTTTAAAACGTAATTGTTTGATTGACAACTTGCATTATTGATGATTAAATAATAAATATTATTAATTATTTTAAAATTTAAAAATTAGCAAACTTATCCAAAGATAAGGACGCAAAGCTATGGGTCTAAGGACGCAGGTCTATGATTGCCAGGCTGCCGCTTTACAAAGCGTTTTTAGCACTGGCGTTTGTAATGCGTTCGGTGCTGATTTATTTGATGGGGAATAAAAAGGTTTTTCGTATTGTTTTACCTGTGGTGTTGTCATTGCGGTTATAAACTTTGAGGGGCATGGTTTACTAAAATTATCTTGCTATACTGTAGGAAAATGCAAGGATTTTCATGAGTTTTGTAGAATAAATTCCAAGTATGTGTGTAGATTGGTAATCCATATATAATCTTGGAGCGAAGGTGATTTTATGTTGGATGGAATAGTATCCTCATCCTGTCAAAAAGTGATGGAAAAAGCATTGGGAGCTGCTTCTCTCCGCAATCAAGTAATCAGTAATAACATTGCGAATGTGAATACTCCCGGATTTAAACGTAGTGACGTGCAGTTTGAAGGGGTACTGGCGCAGGCTTTGGACAACAAAAGCAAACTTACTTTAGCTGCAACGAATAACCATCATCTTTCAGGTTCTGGAGGAAATGAATTAGCTCCAACGATTGCAACGTCAACTGAAACTTCAATGCGTGTTGATGGAAATAATGTTGATATTGATACTGAAATGGCTGATATTGCAAAAAATACAATTTATTATAATGCGGTTGCACATCAATTAGGGCGTTATTTTTCAAACCTTAAATCAGTTATTAAAGAAGGGAAATGATAATAATGGGTATTTTCAATGCCATTGATGCTGCAGCTTCAGGAATGTCGGCAGAACGTTTGCGAATGGATGTTATTTCCAATAATATTGCAAACGCAAACACAAGCCGGACGGCGGAAGGCGGGCCATATCGTCGGCAAATGGTTGTTTTTGAACCGAGAACAAAAGAAACCGGTTTTGCCCAAATGTTGGCAACGGCTCAACAACAAAATGCCGGCAGAGGCGTACGGGTAACTGCAATTGTGAAAGATCAAAGCGCACCGCGGATGGTGTATGATCCTGGCCATCCGGACGCGAATAAAGAGGGATATCGAGAAATGCCCAATATTAATATCGTTACCGAAATGGTTGACATGATGACGGCTACCCGGGCATACGAGGCTAACGTTACGGCTGTAAATGCGGCTAAAAATATGGCGTTGAAAGCATTGGAAATCGGGCAATAGTAGTAACGTAAAAAGGGGAAATATTGAATGAAAATTGACTCTCTGTCATTGTCTCCTGTGAATTTACAAAAATCTTTTTTACAAGAAGACGATATGAATGTTTCTGGACAACAGGAACAGACATTTGGCAAAATGTTGTCAAATGCTTTGAATGATGTAAACAAATTACAATTAAACGCGCAACAAACCTCTGTTGATTTGGCTGCCGGGAAAATTCAAGATATTTCCGAAGCCGTAATTGCGACAGAAAAAGCTACAATTGCGCTGCAGTTGACTATGCAGGTTCGTAATAAGGTGGTTGATGCCTACCAGGAAATTATGCGTATGCAAGTTTGATTTATGATTTAGTGCTGCCAAATGCCGGCGGTATTGTACGGATAAGAAAGGTTGGAAACCATGGCCGAAATAAAAGAGCAAATTACCCGCTTGTGGCAGGGGCTGAGTACACGACAACGATATACTATCATAGCGGTGGCAGTAATATTTGCTATTAGTTTATTAGGCTGGAGTTACTGGTGGGGCAGCCGCATTGATTATGTACCGTTGTTTACTGCCATGGATTCGAAGGATGCAGGGGAAGTAGCTGCGAAATTAAAAGAGGCAAAAATACCTTATGAGATAGGCGGAAATGGGACTGCGATCCTGGTTTCGTCAAAAGATGTGTATCGAATACGCTTGGAGATGGCCAATCAAGGATTGCCGCGAGGCAATAAGGGGTTTGAAGTCTTTGATCAAAATAAATTTGGAACTACAGAATTTCAAAACAAGGTTTATTTGTTACAAGCTTTGCAGGGCGAATTGACGCGGACAATTGAGCAAATGTCCGAAGTGGAAAAGGCTAGAGTTCATATCGTGATGGCAGAAGACAGTCTTTATAAGAAAAACGAAAAACCGGCTTCTGCGTCCATTATGCTGAAGCTCCGTCCGGGCGCACAGTTATCCAGAGAGCAAATAAAGGGTATTGTGAATTTGACGGCACATAGTATTCAAGGCTTAAAACCGGAAAATATTACAGTTGTCGATAATTATGCGAATGTACTAAATGATCAATCCGATTCCAATGGGTTTTCCGGCGCTGGTACATTGACCCAGTTGGAACTAACAAAAAAGATCCAGGATGATTACCAAAAAAGAGTACAATCATTGCTGGAGCAAGTTTTAGGTCCTGGTAAAGCAGCGGCAAGAGTAAATGTGGAACTCAATTTTGATCAAAGAACCCTTGATCGCCAAACTTTCGAACCGGTTGTCGATGATAAAGGAATCATCCGCAGTTCACAAGATTCTAATGAAAGCTACAAGGGCAGCGCTCCGTCCGCGGGCGGGATACCGGGTTCGGCATCTAATATTCCTGGCTATGCAACGGGAGGCAATGCCGCAGCAAATTCCAATTATGAGAAAAAAGAATCAACGCGAAACTATGAAATCAATGAAACAAAAGAAAAAATTGTGCAGGCCCCTGGTTCGATTAAGCGTTTGACAGTAGCGGTATTAGTTGATACTGGTGTTGACAGAACGCAACAGGATAGCCTTTCGAAAACGGTTGCCTCGGCGATTGGGTTAAATCCGGCACGGGGCGATAATCTATCGGTCGAAAGCATTTCTTTTAATACCGAAGTGGTCGATAAACAGAAGAAGGATGAACAAGCTTACGAGCGGCAGCAGCAGCAATCCCTCTGGTTAAAAATTGCAGTCGGCGTACTGGGAATCATTCTTGTAGCATATTTAATTCGGCGCTATCTTCGTAGAAATGAAGAACAAGACCTTGAAATTGTAACAATGTCACGTACGGAAGCGGGAACCGCGAATACGGAGAACGCTGGTATTGCCTCCCAAAAAGAAATGACGCCACAAGAAAAGGAACGGCTTAAACAACATGAAGCAATTTCAAAACTGGCAAAAACCAAGCCAGAAGAAATGGCTCAAATTATCAAAGCATGGTTGAGTGAGGAATAGCTTTCGCAAAAGGAGATTTAGTGGAATGTTTCAGAGCAATGAGTTGGATGGGAAACAGAAAGCCGCGGTACTTATGATTACATTGGGCCCTGATGTTTCAGCAGAAATTTTTAAACATCTGCGGGAAGATGAAATTGATAAACTAACCCTTGAAATAGCGAATCAGCGAAAGATTTCTCAAGAACAAAAAGATAAAATACTTGCGGAATTTCATCAAATGTGTTTAGCAAAAGAGTATATTTCTAGTGGTGGCCTTGATTACGCACGAGAGATATTAGAGAAAGCGTTAGGAACTGACAAGGCTTTTTATATTATTAATAAACTCACATCAAGTCTCCAAATTCGACCTTTTGATTTTGCCAGAAAGACAGACCCTTCGCAGTTGCTAAATTTTATTCAAAATGAACATCCGCAAACTATTGCCTTGATTATGGCCTATCTGCAATCAGACCAAGCGGCCTCCATTATATCCGCATTGCCGCCAGACCGACAAGTAGATGTAGCGCGTCGCATTGCAACAATGGATCGTACGTCGCCTGACGTAATTAAAGATGTAGAACGTATTTTGGAACGAAAACTATCTGCGTTGGTAACGCAGGATTTTACTACGGCCGGCGGTGTTGATTCGATTGTAGAAGTACTCAATAAAGTTGACCGGACGACAGAACGAACCATTATTGAAAATCTTGAAATTCAAAATCCTGAATTAGCGGAAGAAATTAAGAAACGGATGTTTGTCTTTGAAGATATTGTCGGTATTGATGACCGATCGCTGCAATTAGTGTTGCGCGAAATAGAAAGCAAAGACCTGGGTCTGGCTTTAAAAGCCTCGTCTACCGAAGTTGCTGAGAAAATTTACAAAAATATGTCAAAACGAGCTTCCGATATGTTGCGCGAAGAAATTGAATTTATGGGCCCTGTACGCATTCGTGACGTAGAAGAAGCACAACAAAAAATCGTAAATGTAATCCGTCGTCTTGAAGAATCAGGTGAAATCATTGTTTCACGCGGCAAAGGAGACGAGATGATTGTCTAGTGTTATAAAGTGTGTATATTTGCACGAAAA
>JAGFXW010000287.1 GCA_017861495.1 Bacillota bacterium | reverse complement strand
GAAAATTGGGAAAGGCACTTACATATCGTCGGATGTGCATGTTAACAGTACGCTGATCGCTCCTTCAAAAACACGGGGCATCATTGAAATGGGCGCTGCTTATCCGGTATACAATCAAAATGACCATGTTATTAAGTTTATGAAAAATATATTAAATCAGGCTAATGCGGCCGAGTTTCTGCAATATTCTTCTCCCGGCGGAACCTTTTCGCAAAAATCGGCTGCGGTAAAATGGCTGAAAAAGGTGCATTTGCATACGACGGAAGACCACGTCATGCTTGCGACGGGCGGGCAAAATGCGTTATGCGCTGTGTTATCGTCCCTTTTTCAATCCGGCGACCGGATCGGCACGGATCCATTAATCTATTCCGGCGTGAAGACTTTGGCGAAAATGTTGGGCATCCAATTGGTTCCTCTTCCACAAGAAGGCGGGGAAATGTCACCGGCCGCTCTGCGGAATTATTGTAAAAATGAAGGTTTGAAAGGAATCTATTTAATTCCTGATTTTCAAAATCCAACCACCCATTCCATGTCTCTTCGTACCAGGGAAGAAATCGCAGCGATTGCCAATGAATATAACATCGTTGTGATCGAAGACGCAATCAACAGTCTGTTTTGCAAAACACCGCATGTTCCGATTGCGATGTTGGCGCCGGAACGGACAATCTATATATCCAGCGCGTCAAAAGCACTCTGCGCCGGACTGCGCATTTCTTTCATAGTGGCGCCTTTTGCCTATCGCGAGCCGTTGGAAATGGCCCTGTATAATATTAATATGATCGTTTCGCCGTTCAATGCAGAGGTGATCCGGCAACTGATTGAATCGGGTGTCGCGGATCAAATCCTTGCCGAACGGAAAGAGATGACATTGGAACGCAATACGTTGACCGACTCGATTCTGGGGGACTACTGTTTGGCCGGTGATCCATATTGTAATTTTCGCTGGCTGTTGCTGCCCGACGGTTGGGGCGGGAAAAGTTTTGAGACCTGTGCGAAGAACGCGGGAGTCCAAGTATATTGCGCGGAGCGTTTTGTCATCGGCAATTCTCCGGTGCCGGCAGCTGTTCGGATTTCGATCGCTGCCCCTCAAGATTTGGAAGAGTTGGGAAAAGGTTTGCGCGTTCTCAAATCCATATTAAGCCAGGAAGATGTTTTTACGATGATGTAAAGTGGTGTTGCAAGCGCATTGCCAATGGGAAACTATTTGCAGGGGTGAAGCCTTATGATCAAAGAATATTTGAAGAATAATATCCTGATAACCGATGGCGCCATGGGGACTTATTATGCTGAAATTACCGGCAATTATAATACGGTTCCTGAAATGGCCAATATCAACGCCCCTGAAACGATCGCAAGGATCCACCAGGAATACATTGCGGCCGGGGCAAAGCTGATAAAAACTAATACGTTTTCCGCAAACAGCATGACATTGGACCTTCCAAGGCCGGAAGTAGAGAAACTCATTGCAGCCGGATTGGAGATCGCGAACCGGGCGGCGGAAAATAAAAACGTATTTGTGGCCGCAAGCATTGGACCGATACCGGATATGATGGACAAGACCGATGTCGACCAAACGGTGATTGTTGAGGAATACAAGTTTATTGTCGATCTTTTCTTGCAAAGAAACATGAAGATATTCCTGTTCGAAACGTTTAGCGAGTTTACCTATCTGCCGGAAATCACCGACTATATCAAAACCAAAGATGCTTCGGCTTTTATCGTCACGCAATTTGCCACAACTCCGGAGGGTTTTACAAGAAAAGGCATCAGTATCCGGCGGATTATTGCCCAGGTAAAAAAATGCGCAAGCATCGATGCCTATGGTTTTAATTGCGGCGTCGGGCCGGCCCATTTGTTCAATGCCTTAAAGAATATCTCATTTGATGATGATATTATTGCTGTGGCGCCGAACGCCGGCTACCCGGAGATTATCCATGAAAGAACAGTTTATGTTAATAATATCGATTACTTTGCGGAACGGATGAAAGAAATCGGCGAATTGGGAGTCAAGATCCTTGGCGGGTGCTGCGGAACCACCCCGGCGCATATTGGTAAAATGGCCGCTCTGATTAAACCGGAACAGGCGGTGGTTGTTCCAAAGCGGGACATTGTGGTAAAATCCTCTGCTCCGGCCGTGGTAGAAGAAACGGGTTGTTTTGCGAAGAAAATGAAGAATAATCAGTTCGTCATCGCCGTGGAACTGGATCCGCCGTTTCATGCCGATGCGGATACAATTATAAACAGCGCGCGCATTTGCAAGGATAACGGCGTCGATGTGATAACCCTCGCCGATTCCCCCATGGGGCGGGCGAGGGTCGATTCGGTGATGCTGGCGGCAAAGATCAAGCGGGAAGTTGGTATCGACGTGATGCCGCATATTTGCTGTCGGGATCGAAACATTAACGCCTTAAAGTCGAGCGTTTTGGCCGGTTACATCGAACAAATCAGAAATATTTTGGCCGTTACCGGTGATCCGGTCGCGACGGCGGACAAAAATGATATCAAAGATGTATTCAACCTGAATTCGTTTAAATTCATTGAGTTTTTATCGATGTTGAACAAAGAGTTTTTTGAGGAGCACCCGATCCATATCGGCGCCGCTCTGAATTTGAACGCAGCCAATCCGGAAGCGGAGATCGCCAGAATGCAAAAAAAGGTGGCTATGGGGGCTGAATTTTTCTTAACCCAGCCTATTTTTGCGGATCAGACCATCGATTTATTGCCTCAGATCGAGAAGAAAGAGAATGTCAAGCTATTAGGCGGCATAATGCCGCTGGTCAGTTACCGGAACGCACAATTCCTGAATAATGAAGTGCCAGGGATTCAGGTGCCGGAAAAAATCATGAACCGTTTTGACCGCTCGATGGATCGGGAAACGGCAGAAAACCTGGGAATTGAAATTGCCGTGGAAATTGCACACCGCATCCGGAAGGACGTGGATGGATTTTATTTCATTACGCCGTTTAACCGCGTGGAAATGATCATAAAAATCATTCAAAAGATTGGTCTATGATGGAAAACAACGCTCCCCCAAACCGATGGTGGTCTGGCGGAGCGTTGTTTTCAGTCGATTTATCGCGGAGTCCAAAGGACCATGCGAGGCTTGTTGATTTTTTTGGCCAGTTCTTCTACTGGTCCATGTTCCATGCAGGCTGCCATGCAGGATTGGACGCAGGCTGG
>JAGFXW010000286.1 GCA_017861495.1 Bacillota bacterium | reverse complement strand
GCTTCGCGAAATCAAAGATTTCGAGCCTCAGTCTTAAGTTCGCTCTAAGGGTTCGGAGGGGGCAATAACCCCCTCCGAACCTAAGGCTCACTTATATTTTACCACATATGCAGCACTTAGTACAAATGCATCACCGAGTACAAAAAAATTACCGGCAGGGCAATGCCAAGACGTAAACCACCCGCATGCGGTGTTGACGCACCCCACTGATTGCAAATCCGTCTTGACAAGCAAAACTATCCGTACTACTCTTGAAACTATATTGATATTGACCGTTAAACTTTAAAATAGGGTGGTAATAGTATGTACGATCCAAATACCGTTCGTCCGGTCAAAAAAGTTTCCCGGCGGTTAAGAAAAGGGCGGGCGTTTACAGCATTATTAATTTTATTTTGTTTGATTGCCGGAATTACCTACGCATTTTTTTCCGGAAGCGACAAACCCAGGGCAGGCCTTGCCACTCCGGGAAAAGGGAAAATTAATATATTGGTCTTAGGCGTAGATGAGCGCGGTGATGATGCGGGACGTTCCGACACTTCCATTGTCGTAACTATTGATACGGATGCCAAAAAGGCGACCATCCTTTCTATCCCCCGGGATACGCGGCTGAAGATCCCCGGTCATAGTTGGGATAAAATAAATCACGCCTATGCATTCGGCGGAACACAACTTTCCAAAACGGCAATTGAGGATTTGCTGGGAATCCCGATCAATTATACAGTAATGATTAACTTTACCGGCTTCGTCCGGATGATTGATGCGATTGGCGGCGTTACGATCGATGTCGATAAACGAATGAAATATGCAGATCCTTACGATGACAACGGAGGATTGTACATTGACATCAAACCCGGCGTTCAAAAAATGAATGGCAAAACAGCGATCCAATACGTGCGCTATCGGGATGAAGAAGGAGATATCGGCCGCGTGGAGCGGCAGCAAAAATTTCTAAAAGCCGTGCTGCATGAATTTACAAAACCCCAGCTGATTACCCGCTTACCGGATATCGTCAAACAATTTTCTACGGCAGTAAAAACAGACATGCCGACCTATGAAATGGTGAAATTGGTGCCTGTTGTCAGCGACGCTGCAAAAGCCGGCCTGGCGGCCGAATGGGTAACGGGAACACCGGTCTGGATACGGGATGTCAGCTATTGGCTTCCGGACATCAAACAATTGCGGCAAAAAATCGCTCAACTACAAGGAATTACAGTCGACGAAAAGTACCGCCATGCAACCGAACTTTTGGCAGAGGAATACATACAATCGGTACCCAAGGAACGAAAAATCGTGGATGCTTCTCCCTCCGGGCCAAAAACTGCAATCACGGAAAAAAAGCCGTTGACACCACTTGCCAAAACAACAACGGATCAAAAATCGGATTCGCAAAAACCAAAAACGGAGAACACTACCCTCACAACTAATTCGGTTACGAAAGAACCGGCCAGCCACACTACCGGATCCACACCAACTACTTCCGATACAACCAAAGGAAAAACTCCGTAAAAAAAATGGGCTTGCGCCAAAAGTTGAATACTCATTATCGCAGCAAGGAAAGACGCTCCTGCCTATATTGGATCTTATGTGTGAATGGGGCGAAGCAAATCGGGCACAGTGTCAAAACGGCCTCTATGGTAACCAACAAAAAAAGGCTTGCGGATAAAAGATTATTCTACTGTACCGAAGGAGAGTGGTTGGGGAAGATGGGGCTTACGACCTTATGGACAAGGAATTTCGTTATGGTATGTTTCAGCAATCTTTTGCAATTTATGATTTTTTATATTTTGGTGGCTACCTTGCCGCTATTTGTAACACAGCAGTTACAGGGTGGCGAAGAAGCGACTGGTTTAATTATGTCTGCCTTTCTGTTAAGTGTAGTTCTGTTCAGACCGATCGCCGGAAAACTCATTGATGCTTACGATAAACGAAAAGTACTGTTGTTTTCTTTGGTTTTATTTGTGGTCATCGCACTCATTTACCCGTTTGCCAGCAATATTTTTTTGCTTCTTGTTTTGCGCTTTTTGCACGGAATTTCTTTTGGTATTTCAAATACAACTACGGCGACAATGGCTGTTGAAGCCATTCCTGACCACCGCAAAGGGGAAGGCGTTAGCTACTATAGTTTGTTTATGACTCTCGGAATGGCTATTGGCCCATTTATCGGCCTGACGATTACCACGAATTCCAACTTTTCCGTACTGTTCGGTTTCTGTATTTTTTTGGCGGTCTTATCATTACTGGTCGGCATTCTGGTACAGCCCGCAAAAACGGTGAAAAAAACAACCGAAACCAATCTGGCACGGTTTAGCTGGCAGCGTTTTTTCGAACCGGATGCCATGGTAATTAGCCTGGCTGGATGCTGTGTCGCTTTTGCCTGGAGCGGCGTAGCAACGTTTTTTTCCGTTTATGCGCACGAAAATGGCCTAGTATCTGCAGCACGTTATTTTTTCGTTGTCTATTCAGGCACAATCTTGTTGTCGCGGCCGTTTGTAGGCAGAATCTTTGATCGAAGGGGAGCGGGAATTATTATTTATCCTGCCTGCAGCCTGCTTGTAGTTGGTTTGTTATTACTCAGCCAGGCTCATACCACAGCGTTGTTTCTAGCGGCCGCCGCCGTTATTGGCTTAGGAGTCGGCTCGCTTTTTTCCAGTTACCAGACCTTGGCTGTACAATATTCGCCGCTTAACAAGAGAGGGCTGGGAACTTCAACCTTTTTTTGTTTTTATGACATCGGCATGGTTTTAGGTTCTTTTTTACTTGGCCTTGTGGCTGCCCATATAGGCTACAGCTCTATGTATATTATTTCTGCGGCAATGATGTTCTTATCGGCTTGGTTGTATAAACTCGCGGCAAAGAAAAATCGGCCAAGCGAAAAATGAATAATCAAAGAATGGCATTGAGGTTTCGGTATTAGCAAAGGAAAACCTGGTAGTCCGTTTGAAAACGGACTACCAGGTTTTCTTGTGGATAGCTACTATTTGTATAGATCGCGTACTCTCATTCAGTACGTCATTGAATAATCCTTGTTACCGCAGAAGAGCGCCGGAAATGACCATCCTCTGCACTTCATTTGTACCTTCATAAATAGTGGTGATCTTAGCATCCCTATACAATCTTTCCACTTTAAAGTCTTTAATGAAACCATAGCCGCCATGGACTTGAATTGCTTTATTGCAGATCCAGT
>JAGFXW010000088.1 GCA_017861495.1 Bacillota bacterium | reverse complement strand
GTAAACCCCACTGTCGCCGCCCTATTACCGCAATGGCTGCAGCGCATCACTGCGCAATTATCAACCCATTTCACTATATCCACTGCCGATGATCCGCACCTTATACATACAACCACCCCGCTGCTCATTCTTGATCCTCCCTTCTTTGCGGCCCCCCGTCCTCGAGAACAAACTCGTCAAACACCCTTCCTTGCCAGCAGGTTCGGCATGGCCAACATGGTAGTTTAGGGCAGCCTCTCTTTTGCCACTCATTGCAATACACCATCTTCCCTTCTTTGTCCAGGTCTTGGCGTACCGTGCCGAATTGATCCACTACAGGAACGTCATCCCATACTATAAACAAAATCCGTCTATCCACTTTACCCCTCCCTTTCGCCAGTTGTGCCGAACATTAATTTATGAATATATAGCCTATATACTCTTTTTTTCAGGGAAGATAGGGAAGAAATCGCTATTAATCCAGTATTCACGTGGCTTTCGCGTCTACCCTATTTTTTTGTTACAGGGAAGATAGGGCAGGAAAACAGGGAAGAAAATCTTACAAATCCAGTAACTACGCGGTTTTTGTGTCTACCCTATTTTTTTAACGTCTTCCCTAAAACTTAGTGTTCATAATAAATCAAATGTAGTTTCTTCCCTATCTTCCCTGAAAAACTAGATAGGCTATATTTTTAAAGCATCCAACTTGAGCCACAACACCTTTACGTTTTTTCCTGCCGATGGGATATGCTTATTATGTACCCGCCTTACCTGGCTGCCTTCCCGTATAGTCTTTATCATCCCTTCCGATTCTAAATGCTTCCAAAGGGTAGTTTGCCCCACCGAGAAGACGCCACCTTGCTGCTGGAAAAACTGACAAACCATTTTATAAACCATCCCCGGCAAAAGATAATAATATAAGTCATCTTTCCATCCGATAAAGTTCTCTTTCGATGATTTTCCATCCCATGAAACGGTTTCGCCCATCTCATCAACCACCAAGTTATGAATAACCACTTCTTTAGCTGCAATCATTTCCTGCAAGGCTGTCAAGAATTTCTCTGTCGGTGCATCTTCAAAGACCATTCGTCCCTGCCGCTCTCCCAGCATCACAAGAAGCTCCCACGCCCTGGCTCCCATGCTGCCCTTCTCCGCTGCCGTAATTGCCTTCACCGCTTCAAAGTACGATAACATGCAGCTAAATCCTAAATACAAGCTGGCCACGGTTTCAGGGATCCTTCCATGAGCGGCCTTATCTGCCGCGGCATGTCGAAGATCAGGGAACAAGTCTTTAAATCGCTTCGCCAACTCGTCGATCTGTGGCCGCAGCCAATCAATATAACCGGCCATACAATCAGCCAATATATGTGATTTCTTTTGCATTACCGTTAGCCGGTCAAGATCGATGGCGTCGCGCTGCAGTTCCAGTGTGAACATCCGTGATGTTGCGCTTTGGCCAAGGTTTGGCACATCCTCGCCGGTTACAACACATAATCCCCGGGGTATGTAGGTTTCTCGTAGACTGGTGTCCGCGTTCATCCGGCCCCGGCCTACCCTGTCGCCGTAGCCTCTGAGTATGCTATGGGCAATTTTCTCAATTCGTCGCTTTTCTTGCTGGGTACCAACCGGATGGAAATCATCAATGCAAAAGACCGTATCTTTCAGTAGGAAGGCTTTTCGTTCTAGCGTGTTTTCACTGTCCTTGAAACTCCCTGGCAACGCCTTCCCGGTAAAGCTCCCATAGTGGGAAAGAAACAAGCCTGTAATCGTGGATTTCCTTGCACCGGTCATTCCAGCCATCCATAGAACAAAGGCTGGTTCGCAATTCGCCTTTCGCATCGGTTCGCATAACGGCCCTAGAAAGATCGTGGCCAACAGCGGCCAAGTTATTTCCTCCGGTCCAATCTCTAAACATTCCAGGGTGGCCCTTATTGCCTCTTTCTTGGCCTCTTGTGTCAATTCGATTGCCGGTAATGAGTAATTCATCAGCTTGGCTTCATCGAGGTCCACCTTGACATTGTCAGCCCCTATACCGCCGCTGCCGTGAATATAAACCCACTTGCCGCCGATCTGTCGCCAGCCGGTATGGGTGTAGATATGTTCCTTAGGACAATCAAAGCCTGTGGTCTGAATAGCATATCGTAAAGTATCCTTTGTAGCTGTCCCCGGGATGATATTGGCTGCAGCTCCCCAGTTCGCCACCGGCCAATTCATAGCCGTGTATTTATCAGCCGGTACCAATGCAACCGGAAGATTTCTCCCACCCTTCAATATCCCGTCAATTTCAAACATCATCTTACGGTCTTGGCCATCGTCCCTGACAACTTCCCGGCTAATCTTAGCAGTAAAATTGGCCATCCTTACAACGCTTTCTTTCTCGCCTTTATCCTTGTTCCCCATTTTGACACGGCATAGGCAGCCGTAACGGTCTACTGTGTACCCGGTGCCCCAAAACAACTGCTTCCATGCTTCGTAAGGGTGCGGAGCATCTTCGGCCTGGGTAGGACTTTTAACCACTTTCAGAGAGGGCTTGGCAACTTCCTCCCGCTCTCCTGGGGGAAGGCCGGCAAGATATTCTTCCATATCCTTAGTGTTCATATCATCTAATCAACTCCCGTGATTTATCCAAAGCCCATAACCGTCGCCCTGGTTCTTTACTTTCCAGTTCATCCAATAAAAATGGGATTATTGCCTGTAAATCAAAGGCCATTGCTACTTCTGGCCGGTCCATATCTTCTTCGCTCTCCAATACGGTCACTTTATAGGTTCGCCGCAATATCGCCGCTAAGCGAGTATAAGTATGGTTAATGTCCAATTCTATGGCTTGTGCAAAGGCTCTTAGTTTCTTTTCTTGTTCGATCCGCTTTTGCCACTCACGCCGATCGGCGCCGGTGGCTTTTGGCTCTGGCATAATTCCTAGGTCTGCAGCAAGCTGTTTAATATTCCATCCAGTGGCCTTCAAAGCAAGGTCTATTCCATCCCCGTGCCATCCGCAGCCAAAACAGTGTGCCCGCCCTTTGGCCGTATCAATGACAAACGATGGAGTTTTTTCACCGTGAAACGGACAACAGGCCCAAGACTTGCGCCCTTTCTGCTTTAGCTCGTAGCCGGGAAGGTACGGCAGTTCTTGCTTAACCTGTTCGATTAGGCTATACTGAGGGTAAGGAATATTTAATCATCTCCTTTTATAACTGCCGTCCAGGGCAGTTATTTTTTTTGCCTTCATTGCATGGCTCTTAATCTGGCCGCCATGACAAGAATATTCTTTGCGGTCTCAATCTCTGTCATAGACAACCAAGCAAGAGCGCATTGTTCCTTGATGGATTGCGGTTGCATAATAACAAACAAATTGTCATACATGTGCCGCTGCCAACAACTCATTTCAGCTAAATAATATGCCAGCCGATCTTCATCTTTCATCTCGCATAGCCTCCTTACTTTGCTTGGCCAAGAAATTCATCAATCGCCCAGGCTGGGACAATGATCTTTCTCCCTGCGCGAACAGATTTTATTTTTCCATCAGCAATAAGTTTAAACACAGTTGTCCGGCTAATATGCAATATGCCCGGTAATTCTTTAGCCGTGTAAGTCAATGGTTGTATCATCACTTCACCTCCTTCGTCACGCAAACATTCCTCCACCTAAATACAACTTCAACTAATTGGAACTTTAAATTAAAAAGAAAAGCCGTTTATAACGGCAAAGTTATTTTTTTAATCGTTCATACTCTAATAAATTTCTAGTTAGTCTTACCTCTGTTAATCCAAAATACCATAACCTAGCGGTGTCAAAATCTCTGTTTTTAAGCTGGAGCACATAATGATGTAATTCATCGTATTTTTTATCAGATGCTAATGTGTTAAATTTAATGTAAAACTCTAAGAAATCCGCTGTTTCATTAGCTTCCTTAATCCGATTATATGCGGCCCTGCTTTCCGCAATTATCATGACTATAAATTTCCGAGTGCTAACAAGGTAGTTTGCCGCAGCCACTTCTTCTTCTGATCCTGGCGGGTAAGTCGCTTCCCTGCCAAGGCCACGACCTAAAACCTTTTGCTCTGGTTCAGGTACCAATTTATTATTTACATAATTTCTTAGTGTCGACCGTCCAATTGTAATATCAAAATCATTTTTCACTTTTTTCAAAAGCTCATCCGGAGTCATGTTTAGAATCACCATTCGCAGAGGCTCTTTATATTTAACAGCAACATTTCCCATTTTAACAATCACCTCGTTAGAACTACATCTAGTTGCAAGTTAAATATACCTCTGCATATCCTTTCTGTCAATACTTTTTTACACCACGTTATCCAATAATGAAGTAAGGCGTATCGTAACCGGCTAGAGTATCCGTTTTTTCTGTCTCTCCACGAGTTGAGGGAACGGAACACTCTTCCGAACCTATAGGAATGGTTTTGGGTTATTTCTACCCTATTTTTCTTCCCTATTTTATTTTTTGTTTTAAAGTGCCATAATCCCAGTGTTCACAATGGTTCAACAGCATTTTGTTTTTATTTTTCTTCCCTGTATCTACCCTATTTTTTTTGCGTCACAAATCCAGTATTTATAAGGCTTCAAAGGCGATTTCTTCCCTATCTTCCCTGAAAAAAAAGAGTATAGAGGCTATATTTATTTTTTTAGCGGCCTTCTCTCAAACGTTGCAACTTTTTGCAACGCTACCTAAGTTAAATTTAGGGGGCTCTCTATAGAATGATGTGCCTTATGGTCTGCCGAAAATTCGGCTACCCCCTGAAGTGGGTTCAAAACACACCACCGACGGAGGGTGTCAATTGAAATTACCCCCTTATGCCACAAGGGTGTCGGTTAAACCGACGTTAGGGGCTTACTGCTATTCATTCCCTTTTTCTCCACAAGCGGAGAAACCGTAGCCACTTGTGGTCACGATGGCCGGATTTAAATTCCGGTCATTCCGCACTTCTGGGGAAGCATCCCCACTCTTGGAGATACTGCCGAAGGCTCCCAACGTCACGGGAAAATCCATCGCAACTTCCGCGAAAAATTCATCACTTTCTTATGATGTTTTCAAGGTTCAATAATGCCTTTACTGCCATCTGTACTGCCTCCGGAAAAGAAAACTGTATGGTTTTCTATGGTACGATATGGGGTAATATAAAACTAAAGCAGTCCACAAACGCCTGTATTATCAACGTCTATGGACTGCTATGGTACAATATGGTTTAACTTCTGTTATTCTGCAGTAAACGGCAACAGCGCAATATTACGCGCCCGTTTAATCGCTAAAGTCAATTGACGTTGATGTTTCGCGCAGTTACCAGAAATACGGCGCGGTAAAATTTTTCCGCGTTCCGTAACATAACGACGCAATTTAGGAACATCTTTATAATCAATGGCTGCAACTTTATCAACGCAGAAACTACATACTTTTTTCTTCGGTTTTCTGCCTCTTTCGCGTTTCACCAAGATTTACCTCCTATTAAAATGGTATTTCCTCTCCGGGAAAAACATCCTTGCCAAACGAATTCACATCATCCGAACCGCCCATTGGCGAATCCGGCGAATTCGTTCCCATAGGGGCTTGGCCTTTTCTTTCCAAAAACTCAACGTTCTGGGCAATGACTTCCGTTACCCAGCGTTTCTGGCCGTCTTTTTCATAGCTGCGGACTTGCATGCGCCCATCTACCAGCAACCGGTGTCCTTTAGCCACATAGTTGCCAATGACTTCCGCCAATTGACCCCATGCCACGACAGGAATGAAGTCGGTTTGCTGTTCCGCACCTTTTGCTACGATACGGTCAACCGCTAACGTAAATGAAGCCACAAATCTACCAGATTGTGTCGTTCTGACATCAGGATCCCTGGTTAAGCGTCCTACCAAGATCACCTTGTTCACGGAAACATTCCCCCTGGACTATTCTTCCTTGCGAATAATCATGTGTTTAATGACATCTTCGGTAATTTTCATTACACGGTCAAGTTCGGCAATCACGTTGGGCTCACTGGCAAAGTGCATCAAGCAGTAAAAACCGTCAATGAAATCCTTGACTTCATAGGCCAAACGACGTTTGCCCCAACGGTCAATTTTTTCTACGGTACCGCCGTTTGCAGTGATCAGCGTTTCAAATTTGGTAATCACCGCATTTGTCGCTTCTTCTTCCAACGGTTTCACGATAAACATAATTTCGTAATTTTTCACGAAATCACCTCCTCCTCTGGACTAATGGCCCCGCACATGGGGGCAGGGAAGGTTCACAAACCGAGATTTGAAACCTATAGCTTTGTCCTAGACTTAATTATTATAGCACCGTTGGAAAAGAAAATGCAAATTTTTTCTTATCATTCGTAACTGTATTGACAAATGTCCCGTACCATGGTACTTTTAGGCTGATACTGCGTCTGTTGGCGGCATCGTTATGAGCTGCACAACAGCCCTGCGCCGTATCACGGGTTAACCAATACAATTTTTATCCGCTTGGATCCGATGTGACTGAGACGGGAAGGTATAAGGTATGTCCCTGCCTTTCGGAATTTGTCCGAAAGGTTTTTTTGTCTTTTCCGGACAGTTGGCGGCTCCCTGCACAAGGAGGAGTTCGTTTTGACAAAACCAGCAATCGCTATCATTGGCGCCGGCAAAGTCGGCAGTGCATTAGCAACTTTACTCCATTGCCGCGGATACCCTATTACGGGAATCGCCAGCCGGACCCAAGAATCGGCTTCCCGTCTGGCAGAGCAATTTCCCGGGGCAATTGCGACCACTTCTCCGGGTGAAGTGACCCCGAAGGCTGATTTTATCTTCCTGACCGTACCGGACCGTTTTATCGGCCAAGTCGTCGGTGAGATTGCCGCAGCCGGCGGATTTCGCCCTGGCCAATCCGTGTTTCACGCCTGCGGATCCATGACGGCGGAAATCCTCAGCCCGGCCCAGCGATTAGGGGCGTTCACCGGATCGCTCCACCCTTTACAATCGTTTGCTGATATTGAAACAGCCAAAACGAACCTCCCTGGATCGTATTTCGCCCTAGACGGCGATGAACAAGCCATCGCGGCCGGACAGAAAATTATCACCGCCTTGGAAGGGCACAGTTTTTTTGTTCCGGCAAAAGACCGTTCCCTGTACCATGCGGCGGCTTGTGTCGCTTCCAACTACTTGGTTTCCTTGACCTACTGCGCCGCCAAAATGTATGAAACTTTCGGGCTGTCCTCCACAGAAGCGCTGCAGGCTTTAGCGCCTCTGATTCACGGAACTCTGACCAATTTGCAAAAAGTCGGTTTGCCGGATGCGTTGACCGGCCCAATCAGCCGCGGCGATATTCCGACAATCGAGGGCCATACGAAAGCGCTTGCCGGGTTCAAAGGCGGCGAGGCAGAACTGTATCGAACGCTTGGTTTGTACACGTTGCAAATCGCACAAGAAAAAGCCTCCATTAACGAGGCGCAAGCTTTTGATTTATCGATCACACTGGAAAAAGGAAGGGATTTATGATGATTAAAATTATAAAAACCGTTACCGATATGCGCGTTTTTGTTCAGGAAGCCCGGCAAGCCGGAAAAACGATTGGTTTGGTCCCGACGATGGGAGCCCTGCATGAAGGCCATCTTACCTTGATGCAGGAAGCTAAATCGGCCTGTAACATTGTAGTTGCCAGCATCTTCGTTAATCCTACCCAATTCGGTCCGAACGAAGATTTTGCCGCCTATCCCCGTAAGTTTGAAAATGATTGCCTCCTCGCGGAAGGAGTCGGCGTCGATGCAATTTTCCATCCCCAACCGGCCGAAATGTATCCGCCAGGATTTGCAACCTATGTCAATGTCACGGGAATAACCGATAAACTGTGCGGTCTTTCCCGCCCCGGCCATTTTCAGGGCGTCGCGACAGTCGTCACAAAACTGTTCAATATCGTAACGCCGGATATCGCTTTCTTCGGTCAAAAAGACGCCCAGCAATGTTTGGTCATTCAGCGGATGGTTGCGGATTTGAATATGAACCTCAAAATCAACATGGTTCCAACCGTACGGGATGCGAACGGACTGGCCTTAAGCTCTCGCAACGCCTATCTGGCACCGGAAGAAGCGCGGGCGGCGCTCGTTCTGTCGCAGAGCATGCAAATAGCCGCCCAAGCGGTAAAAAAGGGTGAGCGTGATATTGCCGTTCTTCGCGAACTGGTTTGCAATACGATCCAAGCCGAACCACGGGCGGAAATTGATTATGTGGAAATTTACCAGTATCCCGATTTGCAAACTACCGGGACACTGACGGACAAAGCTCTCCTGGCGCTGGCAGTCCGCTTCGGCAAAACCCGTTTGATTGACAATATAATTTTGAGCGCATCTAACTAAATCGAGCGCAGGCCGTCCTGCGCTTCAACATGGATGGCTGATATCCACCCGCATATACAGATTTTTCATACTCCCGATAAAAATCCGCGGAACATTCTATACTGTTCCGCGGATTTTCTATTGCGCTTTTTCGTTTCATTTATTTCTGCTGCTCCAACAAAATCGTTTGCAGTTTGCCTTTTTTGCGGGCTAAGTTCAAACCGAGAAAAATAATTGCCGCCCCGATAAACTGCAGCAGGCTGAACGTTTCTCCCAACAGCACATAACTGCCAATGATCGCAAAAACAGGTGCCAGATTATTAAAAATCGAAGCTTTGATACTCCCGATCTTGCCCACGCCCCAAAACCACAAGAAATTACAGATGCATAACGCAAACACGCCGGAAATCACGATGCTGCCCCATCCTGCCAGCGGTACCTGCCGCCAATCCGTCGCCATGATGCTCGGCCAGGCAGTAAGACAAAATAAAACCGTAGAAATCAAAACGACATAGGTCGTAAGTTGATACGTGGAGTATTTCGCCAGTAAATCCTTGGAGAAAACGGTGTAATAGCCATAACTAGCCTGTCCTCCCAGCAGCAAAAGAGCGCCATACAGATGCTCTGGTTCAAAACTAACCTCTTTACCGGACCCGGCGATAATCAATACAACGCCCGACAACGAAACAATGATCCCGGCCAATGCCTGGCGGGTAATTTCTTCGATCTTGCAGACTTTATTGATAATGGCAACACTGACCGGCAACAACGCCATAATTAACGAAGCATTTCCCGCCGCGGTTTTTTGGACTCCGGCCGTAAGAAACAGCTGAAAAACAAAAAAGCCGATTACACTGATTAGCAATATCGGTTTTATATCCTCGCGGGCCACCGGCCGATACTTTTTCGTAATAAGAGAAATAATCAACGTTGCCGCTAGCGCGCACAGCATCCTGGCAGCATTGTACGGCATCGGCGGAAGCGAAAGCAACCCAATTTTCATGATGGGCATATTCAAGCCCCAAATCAAGGTTACAAGCACCAGCACCGGATAAATTAAATTTTTTTTATCACTTTTCATTTTATCCTCGTTCAATTCCTATGTAGATTAAACCAATTATAGCGCAAAATTAGGATTTCTCCAAGTGATTACGCCGCTCTTGTCATGATTCCTTTTGCTGTCTGCCCACAGGGTACGATCCCAGCACCTTCAGCCAGCTGACTTGTTCCTTGATTTCCCTCAGTACGTCGCGGCCCAGTTCTTCATCCCGGTGCCCTTGGAAATCAAGGTAAAAAATGTACTGGCCTACACTGTGTTTGGCCGGCCGGGATTCGATGCGGGTCAAATTGATGCCCCGGCTGGCAAACGAATGAAGAACATGGTACAGGCTGCCGGAACGATCATCGGCAAAAGACAAAATAATCGACGTTTTATCTGCGCCGCTAATCTCCGGATAGGCATCGCCAATCACTAAGAACCGGGTCTGGTTGAACGGATTATCCTGGATCGTTTTTGCCAGGACATTTAATTCATAGCATTTCGCCGCCGACACGCTGGCTACGGCGGCATATTCACCGCCTTTTTCCAATGCCAGCGCGCAGGCCTGTGCCGTGCTGGGACAATGTCTTACTTGGATGTGCGGATTTTGTTTATAAAAAAATTGACTGCATTGTTCCAAGGCCTGTTCATGGGAATACACGTACCGGATATCCCCGATGGTTTTTGCTGTACTCAACAGGCAATGATCGATCTTTAACGTAATCTCGCCGCATATCTTGCTTCGGCTGACATGAAGCAAGGTATCCATGGCCGTCGCCACTGCCCCGTGCGTCGAGTTTTCCACCGGGATAATCCCCCGCTCGACCTGGCCTTGCTCCACCATGTCAACAATGGCCCGGAAATTCGGCAGCGCTACACAATCTGATTCTTCGTTAATGGCTTTGATATAGGAACAGGCTGCTTCATGGCTGTACGTTCCTATCGGCCCTAAATATCCAATCTTCATAAAACATCTCCCATCTCATTGCCATGTGGTGGTTGAAACTTACACTGCCTCCATAATCCGGTGAACAGAGGTCATTAACTTCCCGAATTTTTCTGGTTTTAACGATTGTGCGCCGTCACAAAGCGCCTTTTCCGGCTGATGGTGCACTTCAATGATCAGACCATCCGACCCAACAGCCATCGCCGCTTTGGCGAGCGGTTCAACCATAGACCATTTGCCGCACGCATGGCTGGGATCGACAATGATCGGCAAATGGCTCAATTCTTTAATCGCCGGAATAATGCTTAAATCCAAGGTATTACGGGTGTAGGTATCAAAAGTCCGGATGCCCCGTTCGCACAAAATCACCTGGCTATTGCCGCCGGCCATAATGTATTCAGCAGCCATCAAGAATTCTTCCAATGTCGCGCTCATGCCGCGTTTCAGCAGGATCGGCTTGCTGCTTTTTCCCGCCCGTTTCAGTAAGGGGAAGTTCTGCATGTTTCGCGTGCCGATTTGGATAAGGTCCGCACATTCTTCAACGAGGTCAAATGTATCAATACTCATGACTTCCGTAACAAACGGCAATCCTGTGGCTTCCCTGGCTTTTACCAACATCTGCAGCCCTTCTTCGCCGGTTCCCTGGAAACTGTAAGGTGAAGAGCGGGGTTTGTACGCACCGCCGCGCATCATCGTGGCGCCATACTGTTTGACCAACACCGCGGTCTCGATCATTTGTTCTTCACTCTCAACCGAACAAGGCCCGGCAATCACCACTTTATGGCCGCCGCCCACTTTGCAGCCGCTAATGTCAATGACCGTGTCCTCTGGTTGGAAAACCCGGCTGGCCAATTTATACGGTTGCTGTACCCGCATAATCTTTTCAATATACTGATTGGCAGAAAACGTCCCTGCTTCGATCTTGCTGGTGTCTCCCACTAACGCAAATACGCATTGCTGTGTTCCTTGGATGACGGAAACTTCGGTTCCCATTTGCATCAACCCCGCATATACTTTATCTACTTCCTGTTGTGGCGCTCCCGGTTTCATAGCGATTAACATAGTACCCCTCCTAATTATTTCGTATTAAAATTTTGTACTTACTGATGTGTTGGACTAGCAAAAACAAAAAGGCGAGGTTCTTTTTAAAGAACCTCGCCTTGCATGTCATTCATATCGCATAATGATCATGTAACAGGATCCGTACTGAGGAACTTAAAAAAGTTTGCGCCATATTCAGTTGTCCACGTAAACGCAAAATAACCAACGCTAAAAAACCAGCCTTGGCTAAAAAAGTTAAACGCAGCAACTGTATTCAC
>JAGFXW010000087.1 GCA_017861495.1 Bacillota bacterium | reverse complement strand
CGACTATGTTACTGTTGGACATAATGCCGTTATTCACGGCTGTATTATAGAAGAGCATTGTTTAATTGGCATGGGGGCTATTATTCTTACTGGCGCGGTAATTGGTAAAGGCAGCATTGTTGCTGCCGGAGCGGTAGTCAAGGAGAACCAGATCATTCCTCCTCATTCCCTAGTGGTTGGCGTTCCTGGTAAAGTGGTGAGATTTGTACCAGAGGAATGGGACAGCATTCACGCTCAGGCAGTAAAATATAAGACACTATGGAGGAAATGGCGTAAACTTCTGCGCGGCGCTGATGGAGAAAACTCCAAACAAACAAAAACAAACAAAAACAAAGTAGATAAAGCGTTGTAGAGTAATTGAATTAGTTTTAGATAGTTTTTGTTTGACATGAGTCTTGGAATTTAGAAAATGGTATTGACTATAGTTTGGTTTTGTTGTATTGTATGTGTAAATAGTAATTCAACTACAGGTACAAAGGGGTATCAATTAGCCGTCACAAGGTGCGGTTAGTTGATTTTTTTATTCTTTTAAATAGTCAAACAAAAAGCTTGATAGATACTACGAATATCTATCAAGCTCAGGAGCAGAAGACGAAAAATCTTCGATTTCCAGTGGCACTAGGGTTTATTTAGTTTACCCATTTTTAATTTAAATTAATTACTCAACAATAAACAAACTTATCGCCACAGTCAATTTAGTAAGCAATGCAGCTTGTATAAATTGACTGTGCCAAAAAGTTTGTTGTATGTCGATATTTTAAGGAGGTGGTTATATCGAGCTAAAACATAACAATATAAAGCTTCATGAGCACTACGAATACCCATGAAGCACAGGTAAATTTACTATTCCCAGTAGCACTAGGTTTATTCAAGTTACCCATTTTATTATAACAAGTTAGTATTCTCTTTTCAAGAAGAAAAATAGGGAGGAGAACAATATCGTGGAAACGGGGGCATTGAAAACAGACAGCAAAACTATCATTGGTAGCAATGGATATGCCAACCCCGGGATTAGTGCAGACCAGATTATACTTTTGGCCGAACTATCTAAAAGAAAAGTAAAAGATTACAAATTTAGTACTGTCTGTAAAGCCGATTTAATTTCCTTGGTAAATAAAGAAGAAATCAGGAAATCGGAAGCTCTGATTGACAGTTTTTTAAAAGGAGAAATTACTACCAGCTTACGTTCGCCATACCGGTTAGTCAAAGTATAGTCTAGGCTGGAAGTGTTGAAACCCAGTATAATACAAAAATCAAGGGGGAGATAGCGATGATAATGGTTAGAGCTATTGTTAGACCGGAGAAAAAAGACGTACTTCTTTCAGAACTATCGGCTGCCGGCTTCCATGCCGCCACTGTGGTCGATGTTGTAGGCCGCGGTAAGCAGATGGGGATAAAAGTTGGCGACGTCGTATATGACGAAATTCCCAAGAGCATGATTATGATGGCGACTCCTGCAGCAAGCAAAGAGAAAATTGTGTCAATTATCATCAAATACGCTAAGAGCAGCGGCGAAGGATCGTTTGGCGACGGTAAAATCTTTATCAGTCCGCTTGATGGAGTATATACTGTTTCCACCGGTGCTACAGGGCTGTAAAGGAGGAACAACTGTGAAAGAAATTATTGCTGTGATCAGGATGAACAAAGTCAGTGCTACGAAAAAAGCCCTGGTGGAGGTTGGGGTGGCTGGTTTTACCGCCACCAAAGTGATGGGGCGCGGCAGGCTGGTTGAGGATTTGTCGATTATTGCAGAACGGCGGAAAACCTTATTGGCCTTGTCTAAAGAAGACGAGGCCAAGACTGAAAAAATGATTGTTCAATTCTTGGATGGTACACGGTTGTTTCCTCGTCGGATGTTCACTATTTTAGCCCACGATGAGGAAGTAGCTAAAATTATTGAAACAATTATCGCAGTAAACCGGACAGATAACAAGGTCGGTGATGGCAAAATATTTATTCTGCCAATTTTAGATGCCATTCGTGTCAGAACCGGTGAGACCGGCGACGCGGCTGTGTGACTGGAAGAATAGTAAACAGGTTCTAGCAAGAGTACTAAAGCGGTAAAGTAAAAAGGAGAGTGCAAAAATGCCAAGAAAAATTGCGATATATGGTAAAGGCGGTATCGGAAAATCCACTACCCAACAAAATACAGCAGGGGCAATGGCCCATTTCTACGATCAGAAGGTATTTATCCATGGCTGCGATCCTAAGGCAGATTCAACGCGGCTTATTCTCGGCGGGATGAATCAAAAGACATTAATGGATATGTTGCGTGATGAGGGCGAAGAAAAAATTACCGTTGAAAAAATAGTAAAAACAGGGTACAAGGGAATTCGTTGTGTTGAGTCCGGTGGTCCTGAACCGGGTGTAGGCTGCGCAGGTCGGGGGGTAATTACAGCCATTGATCTTATGGAGAAAAACGGTGCTTATACACCGGACTTAGATTTTGTATTTTTTGATGTACTTGGTGATGTTGTTTGCGGCGGTTTTGCCATGCCGATCCGTGACGGTAAAGCGCAGGAAGTATATATTGTTGCTTCTGGCGAGATGATGGCTATCTATGCAGCCAACAACATTTGTAAAGGCCTTGTTAAATACGCGAAGCAAAGCGGCGTCCGTCTTGGTGGGGTCATTTGTAATAGCCGCAAAGTTGACCGGGAAAGAGAGTTTCTGGAAGAGTTTACAGCTGCCATCGGCACCCAGATGATTCACTTTGTACCGCGCGATAATATCGTGCAAAAAGCCGAATTCAATAAGAAAACAGTTGTCGAGTATGATGCTGAATGTAACCAGGCCAAAGAGTATGGAGAATTGGCCAAAAAGATTATCGAAAATAAGAATTTTGTTATTCCGAAACCGCTCAAGATGGATGAGTTAGAAGCTATGGTTGTTAAATACGGTATTTCCGATTAATATTTTTAAAATGTGAAGGAGGAACAAATCCATGCCATATCATGAGTTTGAATGCAGCAAGTGTATTCCGGAAAGAAAAAAGCACGCTGTTATAAAAGGGCCTGGCGAGGATTTGACATCGGCCCTTCCCCTCGGATATCTTAACACAATTCCAGGGTCAATTTCGGAACGCGGCTGTGCGTACTGCGGGGCAAAGCATGTTATTGGTACACCGATGAAGGATGTTATCCATATGAGCCATGGACCGGTCGGCTGTACCTACGACACCTGGCAAACCAAACGCTATATCAGCGATAACGATAACTTCCAGCTCAAATATACTTACGCGACAGACATGAAGGAGAAACATGTTATATTCGGCGCCGAAAAACTGCTCAAGCAAAACATTATTGAGGCGTTCAAGGCATTCCCCGATAAGAAACGGATGACCCTCTACCAAACCTGTGCTTCCGCTTTGATTGGTGACGATATCAATGCAATTGCCCAGGAAGTTATGGAAGAAATGCCTGATGTCGATATCTTTGTCTGCAATTCCCCCGGGTTCGGGGGGCCGAGTCAGTCGGGGGGACATCATAAAATCAATATCGCCTGGATCAATCAGAAGGTCGGCAATGTTGAACCGAAAATCACCAGCGACTATGTCATTAATTACGTGGGTGAGTATAACATTCAGGGTGACCAAGAGGTTATGCAAGACTATTTCAAGCGAATGGGTATTCAGGTTCTTTCCACTTTTACCGGTAATGGGTCTTATGACGACCTCAGAGCTATGCACCGGGCGCACCTCAACGTACTGGAATGCGCGCGTTCGGCCGAGTACATCTGTAATGAACTTCGGGTACGATACGGGACTCCGCGGCTTGATATCGATGGGTTTGGTTTCGAACCAATGTCGGCATCACTGCGGAAGATTGGGTTATTCTTCGGTATTGAAGACAGAGCCCAGGCCATCATTGATGAAGAAACCGCCAGATGGAAACCGGAACTTGACTGGTACAAGGAACGCCTGCAGGGCAAAAAAGTGTGTCTCTGGCCGGGTGGTTCCAAGCTCTGGCATTGGGCACATGTACTTCATGAAGAGATGGGGGTCGAAGTCGTTTCGGTGTATTCGAAATTCGGTCATCAGGGAGACTTTGAAAAAGGGATTTCCCGCTGTGAAGAAGGCGCACTCGCCATTGATGATCCCAATGAACTGGAAGGACTCGAAGCGATGGAGATGCTGAAACCTGACATCATTTTTACCGGTAAGCGTCCGGGCGAGGTTGCCAAGAAGATCCGGGTTCCCTACCTCAATGCCCATGCCTACCACAATGGTCCCTGGAAGGGATATGAAGGTTGGGTCCGGTTTGCCCGTGATATCTACAATGCGATCTATTCGCCGATTCACCAGTTGGCCTTTGTGGATATTAGCAAAGATGAAATTCCAACTACTACAGGATTTGTCACTCAAAAAATGTTATCTGATGCGAACCTGAGCGAAGACGTAACCTCTTCAAGCTTGATGCGAGAGTATACTGGTAAATATGATGTTATTTCACAATTACGCGGCAAGACGTATCCGCAAATTCCACCAGCAGCCAAGCAGCTTTCTGCGGTGTAACGGAGGAGGATAGCGATGGAGGATATGATGAAAGACAGGACTGAGCAGCTAGTAGATTATATTATGAAAAAATGTCTGTGGCAGTTTCACTCCCGTTCCTGGGACCGGGAGAAACAAAACGAGGGAATCCTTACGAAAACGATGCAGCTATTGTGTGATGAACCCGTCGACATTGGAAATCCGACTGACAAAGTCCATTGGGTAGATGCCGTGTGTTTGGCTGATGCTTTCAAAAGCCGGTATCCATGGTTGCTTACGATGGATAAAGCGGAGATTAAGTTGCTCATGCAGGGACTCAAAGACCGTATGGATTACCTAACCATTACAGGATCGCTGAATGCGGAGCTTACTGACCCGCATTATTAAAGAGTAAGGTAAAAGCTGTGTGCCATTACGGCGGACGCAGAACAAAACAAATAGAAAAAGGAGTAATTGCTATGTTTTGTGAAGTAAAACCCAAAGAGCGTGCCGGCGTTATCAACCCGATATTTACCTGTCAGCCTTGTGGCGCGCAGTACGCTAGTATAGGAATTAAGGATTGTATTGGGATCGTTCATGGAGGTCAAGGCTGTGTTATGTTCGTCCGCCTGCTGTTCTCACAGCATTTCAAGGAGAGCTTTGAGATAGCGTCTTCCTCGCTGCACGAGGATGGTGCAGTATTTGGTGCCACCCATCGCGTCGAAGAAGCAATTGATGTGCTGCTGATGCGGTACCCGCATGTCAAAGTCATACCGATCATCTCAACCTGTTCGACAGAAGTCATCGGTGATGATATCGATGGTGTAGTTTTGAAACTCAATAATGAGCTTTTGCAAGAAAAATATGCCGGTCGGGAGGTTCATTTAATTCCGGTGCATACACCCAGTTTTAAGGGGAGTATGGTGAGCGGATACGATGTTGCGGTGAAAGAATTTGTAAGTCACTTTGCGAAAAAAAATAAACCCAGCGGAAAACTCAATCTGATTACCGGCTGGGTCAATCCGGGAGATGTAACAGAACTTAAGCATCTGCTGGCGGCAATGCAGGTGGAGGCGACTGTGCTGTTCGAAATTGAAAATTTCGATTCCCCGCTGATGCCTGACGGCAACCATGTATCCCATGGTGACACGACGATTGCGGACCTGACCGGGACAGCGGACGCGTTGGGAACGATTGCTTTGAACAGGTATGAAGGCGGTCAAACCGCCACCTATCTGGAAAAAGAATTCGATATTCCGGCGACCGTTGGTCCGACGCCTATCGGTATCCGCAACACAGATACCTTTTTACAGAACGTGAAGAAACTAACCGGCAAGCCGATTCCCGAATCACTCGTCCGGGAACGGGGACTTGCCATTGATGCCCTGACCGATCTAGCTCACATGTTTTTCGCTGATAAGAAGGTTGCTATCTATGGCAATGCCGATCTTGTTATTGGACTTGCAGAGTTCTGTATTGATCTGGAGATGAAACCTGTATTGTTATTGCTCGGTGATGATAACACATCCTATCCGAACGATCCACGGATTAAGGCGCTGCAGGAAAACGTCGATTTTAACATGGAAATCATCATGAATGCGGATTTGTGGGAACTGGAAAATCGGATCAAGAATGAGGGCCTTGAACTTGATCTCATTCTGGGTCATTCCAAGGGACGGTTTGTTTCCATTGACAATAATATCCCGATGGTACGCGTAGGGTTCCCCACCTACGACCGGGCGGGACTGTATCGTCATCCGGTTGTCGGCTATGCGGGTGCGACCTGGCTTGCTGAGCAGATGGCGAACACGCTCTTTACCGACATGGAATACAAGAAAAACAAGGAATGGGTTCTCAATGTTTGGTAAGTCATCTTCAAGACTGGTAGCATTCTGAGCAATCAGCTAGTGTAAGACATCTGGGAATTTATTGGATTCTGCCAGTTCCTGACACGGATCAGGTTCTGGCAGAATCAATAGTAAAAAGAGGATAAAACAATGATTGATATCAATAAAATCGATATAGAAGCATTTGAAGTGGATTATCGCAGTGCCAAGATGTACCATCATCGGGCCGAGCAGTTTTTGGAAGAAGGACAGTGTTCCAGTGTAATATTTAATGTAGCTTCAGTTGCGCTTGAAAACTATCTTATTGCTTTATGTGATTTATACGGCGAAGAGCCGAGAAATCACAACTATACCTGTCTTATGGATGCAGTAGAAACAATTATTGACGTTTCTGAGGTATTAAATAAGGAAATAAGATCGCTGGATTTACTATTTGGTATTTGTTCTCTTGAAAATTATTATCATGGAATTCCCGAAGAATCTGATTCGGATCGCGTTTTGGCAATGTGTAATGAGGTTAAGCGACTATTTGATCAGACAAGGATTGCTGCAGTTAGAGAGGCTTTTAAGAACAGTAACGAAGTATAGCCAGTCTGTGTTTCTCAACCGGCGTGCGCTTATTAGCTAAAGGGAGTGATAGATAGGATGGAACAAATAAAATACACCCAACGAATTTGTGGGGATAAAGAAAAGATTAACCGTTTTTTAACCGAAAAAAGGGTTGGAACGTTAAGCATGTGTGAAACTGCCGAGCGGCCTTATGCTTTGCCTGTCAATTATGTTTATTGGAATGGTAAAATATATATCCATGGTATGGGCAGCGGCAAAAAAAACGTCGTCCTTACCGCCAGTCCGTCCGTCTGCTTTACCGTATTTGAAGAATTTGGCACTGTAGTCGACCCCGTGCCGGCCAAATGTGATACTGCCTACCTGAGTGTTGTTATTTTTGGTAAGGCGGTTCTTGTTCAGGATGTAGCCGAAAAAACGCAAGTACTGGCGCAGTTTTTAGAAAAGTTTATGCCGCAGTTTTTTAAAACCCCGCTTTCAGGGCAATTTGTGGATAAATACCGTTCATCCTTTGATAACAATGCTGTTGCCGTTTACGCCATTGATCCGGAGGAGCTTACTGCCAAAGAAAACCCAATTGATCTGGAGCATATGTTTCAGGCGCAATGAAAAGGGGCTGATTAGCTATGGAAAAACAAGAATTAGCAGAAATTACGGCCAAACACCCCTGCTATTCTTTTGATGCCCATCATAAATTTGCCAGAATGCATCTGCCAGTGGCACCGATTTGCAATATTAGCTGTAACTACTGTAATCGCAAGTATGATTGTGTAAATGAAAGTCGTCCTGGTGTGACAAGTGAGGTATTGACCCCAGCACTGAGTCTGGAAAAGTTTATCCGGGTAAAAGCCGAAATTCCCCAGTTGAGTGTTGTTGGGATTGCCGGTCCTGGTGATGCCTTAGCCAATTGGGAGGCTGTAACAAGCAGTATTCAGTTAATCAAGGCCAAATCGCCGGAAACAATATTCTGCTTGTCCACCAATGGCCTGATGCTTCCTCACTATGGGCAGGCTATTATTGACCTGGGGATTAAGCATGCGACCATAACTGTAAACTGTTTGGAGCCTGTCATCGGAACTAAAATCTATCATCATATTCATTATCTGGGTAAGTACTATGTGGGGAAAAATGCTGCGGAACTATTGATCGGCAACCAGTTGCAAGGGATTAAGCTTTTGGCAGATAATGGCATCCTGGTCAAAATCAATATTGTTATGATCAAGGGCATTAATGATGAACATATTCCGGCAGTTGTAAAAAAAGTAAAGAGCTTGGGTGCACTAATGACCAATATTATGCCGCTCATCCCGGCACCAGGCAGTGTGTTTCAGAATTTCCCCCAGACCAGCATGAAAGAAATAAATGCTTTGCGGGATCTGTGCCAAACCGACATTCCCCAAATGCGTCACTGTCAGCAATGTCGGGCCGATGCCATCGGGCTTTTAACAGAAGATCAATCCCATAGGTTTCGTAGCCCCAAACCCGAATATGTGAAAAAATGTAGCCTTCTGGCCAGAATGTATAGTGCGACCGGGCAAGGTCATAGTTCCAAGCGGGTGGAATCCCCGTCTGGTAAAGCCTAACCAGCAACCAGTACCGAGTCTTTGGATTGGACGCGGTAACGCGTCGAATTAAGCGTAGG
>JAGFXW010000285.1 GCA_017861495.1 Bacillota bacterium | reverse complement strand
AGCCAAACACAGGAATACAAACAGCAACGCAAAACCGAAAATAACCGGCGTTTGCCCACTGGAAAGTTTTTCTTCGCGACTTAAATCCGCCCATTCATATGTGAATGTATTGGGAAGCACCTGCGCAGAAACTTCTTCCAAGGCTTTCATCGCCTGACCGGAACTGTATCCTTGCGCCGTATTCGCATTGATTTGCATAGCCGGATAGCCATTGAAGCGTTTGATCAATGACTGTCCGCTGTTTAAAGACGGTTTAACTAAAGTGTTGAGCGGAACCATGTCACCGCTTGAATTTCGAACATAAAAGAAGCGTGTAGCATCTGCATCAGCCCGGAATTCCGGCCCGGCCTGCAGCATCACTTTGTAAGTCCGTCCGAAGCGATTGAAATCATTCACGGGAACTCCGCCCAGGAAAGTTTGCAGCGCTGTAAAAATATCCTGGACAGGAACCCCCAGCGCCTTGGCTTTTTCCCGATCCACTTCATATTGATAAGAAGGTGTATTCGCTCTGAAACTGGATTGGACCATACTGAGTTCCGGACGCTGGCGGGCCGCCGCAGTAAATTGCTGCGAAACGTTGTTGATTTCTTCCAGGGTCGAGCCTCCCCTGTCTTGGATCATTAGAGTTAATCCGCCAACAGAGCCAATCCCCGGCAAGGAGGGAGGCATGAAGGAAAAAATGGTAGCTTCCGGTATCCCGCTAAGCTGGCCCATTGCCTGCCCCATAACAGCCTTTATTTGCGTATCTGCCGAAGTGCGTTCCGCCCACGGCTTCATGCCGGCGCCGACCATAGCGCCGTTTGGTTTGGGACCACCGGCTAAAAGATCAAAACCCGCCACTTCCATGGTATTTTCGACACCAGGGAGAGTCCGATAAATTTCACCGACCTTTTGCGCGACCGCCCGGGTACGGTTCATATTGGCTGCTTCCGGCAAAGTTACCACCGATAAGATAAAACCCTGGTCTTCGGTGGGAACAAAAGTAGACGGAAGAATGCGCAACATGCCGACACACAGGATAGCAATCACCACCAAAGCCACACTCCATAAACGAGCCCAGCGGATCGACCGTCTGACACCTTCGGAGTATTTTTCCAAAACACGGTCGAACCAATCATTAAACCAATCGAAAAATCGTCCAAATATTCCGGTACGCGCTTGCCCTGTATAAGGCTCCAAGAGCAAACTGCACAAAGCAGGTGTTAACGACAACGCAACAATCGCCGACAGCGCCATCGAGACGGCAATCGTCAAAGCAAACTGTTTATACAATACCCCGGTTGTGCCACTGAAAAAAGCTACGGGAATGAACACCGAAGCAAGAACGCAGGCTATGGCCACAACCGGGCCCGATACTTCACTCATGGCGCGAATGGTCGCCTCTTTCGGATTGAGACCGGAGTGCCGCATATGATGTTCTACTGCCTCTACTACAATAATGGCATCATCAACAACCAACCCAATCGCCAATACCATGGCGAACAAAGTCAGTGTGTTAATGGAAAAGCCCAGAAGAACAAACGCGCCAAACGTACCAATCAAAGATACCGGAACCGCCAGCATCGGAATTAAAGTCGCCCGCCAGCTTTGCAGGAACAGATAAACAATAATCAACACCAGTATCAATGCTTCCACAAAAGTGTGGAAAACCTTAGTCAAGGATTCCCGGATATACTTCGTATTATCATTTAGAATTTCATATTTCATTCCTGGCGGAAAGCGTTTAGAAGCATCTTCAATCACCTGGCGCACGCCGGCAACCGTCTCCAATGCGTTTGCCTCGGTAGTCAATTGCACAGCAAAAACAACTGCTTCTCCGCCGCTAAAACTAGCTTTAAACGTATTGTCCCTGGCACTTAATTCTACTTCCGCAACGTCTCCGAGATGAATGGCCGAGCCATCCGGCTGAGAGCGAATAATAATCTTCCGGAAATCTTGTTCCGTTACCAAGCCGCCTTTTACGCTGGCCGTGTATTGAAATTCCTGTTTTGCCAATGACGGCAGTTGGCCGATCGTACCGGCCGGAGCCTGCACATTTTGCTCTTTGATCGCTTGAACAATGTCAGCAGCAGTGATTTTCAACTGCGCCAGTTTATCCGGTTTCAGCCAAATCCGCATACTAAAATCAGAGCCATACTCACCGACATCGCCTACGCCTTTGACACGGCGAATGTCGTCGATGATATTGATGCTCCCATAGTTTTTCAGGAATACACTGTCATATGCGCCTCCTGGTGATATAAGGGCAAAATACAACGCCGTATCCGGCGAAACTTTCCGTGTTGTCACACCAAGAAGCTGTACATCTTGCGGCAAGCCTGCATTGGCTTGCACAACTCTATTTTGTGTATACATGGTAACCATGTCCGGGTTTTCGCCCAATTCAAACTTGACGTTCATGGAATATCGTCCTGAATCGGAACTAGTCGAGGTCATGGCAACCATTCCGGCTACACCGTTAACCTGTTGCTCAATAACTTGCGCAACCGTCTTTTCTACTACATCTGCGTTTGCGCCAGTATACTGGGTGCTTACGCTTACTTGAGGCGGCGTAATTTGCGGGTACTGCGCTACCGGCAGCCGAAAAGCGGCAATGCCTCCTCCCAACGTAATGAGTATGGCAATTACGATCGCAAAAATCGGCCGGTTAATGAAAAACTTTGCCATAAACCCGCCTCCTTATTTCGTGCCCGGAATAGCCAAATCATCCGGGCCGATCATGGTGACTTTGAGCGGTGACCCGGGTTGAGTCTTCGCGAAGCCTTCAATAATTACGATATCTTGCGCGGTGAGGCCATTCTCCACAATTTGCAAATTGCCGACTTTTGGCCCCATGGTCACCGGCCGGGTTTCCGCCTTGTTGTCGGCGCCAACAACGGTAACAAAGGTTTTTCCCAACAATTCCTGCACGGCGCGCTGTGGAACCAAGAACGCTTGCGGTCGGGTTTCTCCAGTAGCGACAATACGGGCAAACATTCCGGGAACTAATAATTGCCGTGGATTATCAAAAACCGCTTTCATAGTCAATGTTCCGGTTTGGTTGGCCATGCCACGGTCAATTTGTTCCAAATGGCCAGTCACAGGATATTCGCTTCCGTCGCTGAGAACCAATTTAAGCTGCTGGCCCCAGGCATCCGGCGAACTGCCCATGCGGGCAAACTTCAGATATTCATTTTCGCTCATGCTAAACCGCACTTGGACCGGATCCACAGTCGAAACCGTT
>JAGFXW010000284.1 GCA_017861495.1 Bacillota bacterium | reverse complement strand
CGCCAATGCAATACCGCAGACAAGTGCGATGATCAGAGCCCAAATGGAAATTACGTTCTTAACGGCAGGCGCCGTCAGAGGAAGCTTCATGGCTTTAAACGGTTCCAACAGGGTAGGATCCCAGGATGTCATGCTTGTCAAAATGAAATTGACTACCAGTACCAAAAGCAACGGCAGCATGGAAAGCGACCAAGGCGGTAAATTTGACATCAATTTCTCATCAATGACCGGCTCGTTTAATGTGTGCTGGCCATATCCTTCCCCGGCAGCCAACGCTTTATTCTTACGCCAGGTCAGCCAAGTCATCCCTAACAGAAAAATCAATGTTCCGCCCAAAATACCACTAATCGGAGCCGCATAAATGTTTGTTCCGAAAAAGTTTGTAGGAATAATATTCTGGATTTGCGGAGTACCAGGCGCACAGTCCATGGTAAAGGTGAATGCGCCAAGCGCAATGGTTCCGGGAACCAAACGTTTTGGAATATCCGCTTCTTTGTACAACGCAGCAGCAAAAGGATAGACGGCAAATACAACGACGAACAGGCTCACGCCGCCGTAGGTTAATACCGCAGCTGCCAAAACAACGGAAAGAATAGCGCGTTCTTTTCCTAATCCTTTAATAATTGCATGCGCAATCGATTTGGCAAGGCCGGTATCTTCCATGACCTTACCAAACACTGCTCCCAGCAAAAATACAGGGAAAAATGATTTTACGTAAGTTACGGCTTTCGCCATAAATAACTCAGTATATGCGGGCATTACGTGGAATCCTTGGAGTGAAGCTGCCAATAATGCAAAGATCGGAGCAAATAGTATGACGGAAAAGCCGCGATACGCAAAGAACATTAACAGGAATAAGCTCAGGATAATACCTAATATTTCCATATAATCCTCCCCTTCTTTTTTGGCATTTTGCGCATAGGGTAAACTGGGTCCAGTTTACCCTATGCATTTATCTTTATTCGAGTAAACCCCCGCCATCAATAGGCTGTCAACCAAACTAACGTAAAACGGCTCCTGAAATAACCATCCGCTGTACTTCGTTGGTACCTTCGTAAATGGTAGTAATTTTCGAATCCCGGTACAATCTTTCCACTTTGAAGTCTTTAATATATCCATAACCGCCATGAATTTGGATCGCTTTATTGCAAATCCAGTCGGCTGCTTCGGAGGCAAACATTTTGGCCATTGCCGCTTCCTTACTGAACGGCTTGCCTTCTTCTTTCAACATAGCCGCATGATAAACCAGCAGGCGAGAAGCTTCCAATTGGGTAGCCATTTCGGCCAACATCCATTGAATGGCTTGGTTTTTTGCGATCGGCTTGCCAAACTGTACCCGTTCTTTCGCAAATTTTACCGCTTCGTCCAATGCAGCCTGGGCAATCCCCAAGGCCTGCGTTGCAACGCCAATCCGTCCGCCGTCCAAAGTTGACATGGCGATGCCGAAGCCTTTTCCTTCTTTGCCGATCAGGTTTTCTTTTGGAATTCGGCAATTTTTGAAGATCAGTTCTGTCGTTTGCGAACCGCGAATTCCCATCTTGTCTTCGTGTTTGCCAATTTCAAAACCAGGTATCCCGGCGTCAACAACAAAAGCGCTTATCCCTTTCGTTCCGGCTGTCGGGTCGGTCAGGGCAAATACAACATATACATCTGCTACACCGCCGTTAGTAATGAAACATTTTGTTCCGTTCAAAACGTATTCATCGCCATCCAACTGCGCCGTGCATTGACCGGATCCGGCATCCGTACCTGCGCCCGGCTCTGTTAAAGCAAACGCGCCCAGTTTTTCCCCTTTGCACATCGGAACGAGATATTTTTGTTTCATTTCTTCAGATCCCCAGTTATAAATCGGGAAGCTTGCCAAAGAAACATGAGCAGAATAAATAATTCCAGTTGACGCACAAGAGCGGCAGATTTGTTCCAACACTAAAATATAGCTGAGATAATCCGCCCCGGCGCCGGAATACTCAGGTGGATAACAGATACCCATGAAATCCAGTTCCGTCATCTTTTCGACCAGTTCTTTCGGATACCGTTCTGTTTTGTCCAATTCTGCGGCAACCGGCTCCACGTATTCCAGAGCAAATTCCCGCGCGTTCTGTTGGATAAGTTGTTGTTCCTCCGTTAAGTTGAAGTTCATTAAAAAGCCCCCTTGTTTTTATCTCGTTAACAGTCAACCGCTCCTGCTGAAGCAATCGAAAGCAGCCAACTGCGCAACGCAACCGATCATAACCCTGTTTCTCAATGTTATTTGGGCGGCATCACCATCGCTTCGCCGTCCAGCACAATTTTTCCGTCCTGATTGGTGCATGTCGTATGCAAGACCAACCGATTTTTTTCCACATTCCGTTCCGTTACTTCCGCACGGGCTGTGATCGTATCGCCGAATTTTACCGGAGCAGTGAACTTAAGGGTTTGCGACATGTAAATCGTTCCCGGTCCCGGCAAATACATGCCGAGCACAGCAGATATCAGTCCTGCGCTGAGCATTCCGTGAGCAATCCGCGATTTAAAAATCCCTTTCTCTGCTTCCTGCTGGTTCAAATGAGCCGGGTTCAAGTCACCGGTAACCCCTGCAAACAAATACACATCACTTTCCGAGATCGTCTTGGCAAACTCTGCGAAATCTCCTACCTGTATTTCCGCCATGGTTTTTCCTTTCATTACTTGGTCCCCCCTTCATTGTGTGTGATATTTTTTTCACTTTTCCACTATGCTTATCTAAATGCATATTGTGTGCCAATCACAGAACCAGCATATTTACTAGACTTTCTTAGTTTTCGGTTCGAAAAAAAATGTCGTTTAAGACGGTCAATAAGCGACGCCCGACACTTTAACAGTGTTGCATTTCCGACGTTCCGCAAAACAGCCTCAGGCCAAATTGTATTTTTTCATTTTTTCATACAATGTAGACCGGTGTATTCCTAAAACCTTGGCCGCCAAAGCCTTATTTCCTTTGGTACAGCGCAGCGTTTCGGCAATACATTCCCGCTCTGAAGAATAAAGTGTATCCCGCCTGCTGTCGGATAATGCTTTCGCCACACCTTTTTCATGCGAAGATTTGAATAGACCAAGCGGCGGCAAATTCCGCGGCGTAATAACCGGACAACTGACCGTAGCCCCAAGCTGTTCCAGCATATTAATCAATTCCCGCACATTCCCCGGCCAATTATACTCGCGTAATAACGCTAAGGTTTCCGGAGCAAACTGTTTCAAGGGGATCCCTAAA
>JAGFXW010000283.1 GCA_017861495.1 Bacillota bacterium | reverse complement strand
CCGCTTCATGGCATCCGCCATAATCAACAGTTCCATAATGTTATCGTTCACCGGCTGGCAAGTAGGTTGTACGATAAAAATATCCTTCCCACGGACACTTTCATCAATCATCACTTGAATTTCTCCGTTATTAAACCGGCCGACAAAAGCCTCCCCTAGGCCAATTCCCAAATGATCGGCAATTTCCTTTGCTAACGCAGGGTTCGCATTTCCGGTAAAAATCCGCAATCGTTTACTATCATCCAACACGTTTTATGACCTCCATATCACTTTTTCCGTTTATCAATCCAACCGGTAATATTCGTCTGGCGGGCTCTTGCTACAGCGAGGGTTTGCGCCGGAACTTCCTTTGTTATCGTCGAGCCGGCACCAACATAGGCTCCCTCACCCACTGTAACCGGAGCTACCAAATTGGAATTACAGCCAACAAACGCATCATCTTCGATTGTAGTACGATATTTCTTTACACCGTCATAATTGACGGTAATCGTTCCGCAGCCAATATTCACTCTCTCACCGATATCCGCATCGCCGATATAGCTGAGATGCGGAAGCTTGCTGTTCGCGCCGACGTGGGAATTCTTTACTTCCACAAAATTGCCGACCTTTACATTCGGCCCCAGGTCCGCTCCGGGCCGGAGATGAACATACGGACCCACCGTCACGTGATCTGCTACGCGACAGTCGTGGCCATAGGAAAAATGGATCGTCACCGAATCACCAATCACTGCATTTTGCAAGCGGGTATTCGGCCCTATTTGACAATCCCTGCCGACCATCGTGCTGCCTTCCAGCCAAGTAAACGGATAAATCACCGTATCGGCGCCAATCACAACGCCGGCATCAATGAACGTGCTGGCGGGATCCATAATGGTAACGCCATTATTCATGGCTTCGGCCAATTTGCGCTGCCGCAAAATCTTTTCCGCCTCCGCCAATTGCGCGCGGGAATTAATCCCTAGCATCTCTTGGTAATCTTCAGCTAACACGGCTCCTACCCGGTTTCCACCGGACCCTAAAATTTCCAGCACGTCCGTCAAATAATACTCACCCTGCTGATTCTCGCAAGTGATTTGACTTAACGCAGAAAACAATGCTTCGGTTTGGAAACAATAAATACCGGTATTGATTTCATCACAGCTTAATTCATCCGGGCCGGCATCCTTTTGCTCCACAATGCGCAAAACCTGCCCTTGTCCATCACGAATTACCCGTCCATAGCCGGTTGGATCCGGCATGCGGACTGTCAACACCGTTGCAGCCGCCTGATTATGGCGATGCGCCTGGCACAACGCCTTTAAGGTCTCGCCCCGCAACAGCGGCGTGTCGCCACAAAGAACCAATATAGTTCCGGAAAAGTCACCAATTGCAGTTTTCGCTTGCAGCATTGCATGCCCGGTACCTAATTGTTGTTCCTGCACTGCGTATTCGACTTGATTGCCAAGATACTCACGGACACTATCAGCACCAAAGCCAATAACAACAACATTTTTGCCAACACCGGCTTCGTTGGCGGCATGGAGCACATGCTGAACCATCGGCCGGCCGCCCACCTGGTGCAATACCTTGGGCAAAGCGGATTTCATCCGGGTCCCCTTACCGGCAGCTAAAATCACTGCCATTAAATCTGACATGGATGTTCCTCCTATTCATAGAGTCTAAAACCAGTATCAAAAAAATTACGGACTTGTTTTAATTCGACAAGAAATTTTTTCTTCCTTCCGAAAACAAGAAACAAATGATTAAAAATTCAGGGATGCCGGTCGAATGTCGACGGTTTTCTTTTCCTCGTCTACCGTATGCAAAACCAGCAAGGGCCGATAGCCGGCGACCAATTTTTTTTCCGGTTCGGCTGTCGCCACCAAAACACCGGTACCCACCACTTCCGCGCCAAACTCATGCGCAAGTTCAACCATTCCCAGCGCTGTTCCTCCGGCTTTCATAAAGTCATCAATAATCAGGATCCGCGCTCCCGGCGGCAACGCGCGCCTGGGCAGGGACATCGTCTGGATACGGCGGGAAGAGCCGCTGACATAATTAATACTGACGGCAGATCCTTCCGTCACCCGGCTGCCGTGCCGCACGGTCACCAGCGGCAAATCAAAGGCCCGGGCCGTCATGAAGGCCAACGGAATCCCTTTCGTCTCAATCGTCATAATATAATCAGGCGCCAAATGGCGGAACTGCGCCATAAACAATTCTCCGACTTTTTCCATCCAATGCGCCGTATATAAAATATCAGACATATACAAAAAACCACCCGGGATAATGCGTTCCGGCGCCGACAAACGGACAGCAAGCTCTGCCAGCAGCTTTTGCACGGCCCCAGAAGTAAAACTGGGCAAAAAACGGACTCCCCCCGATGCGCCGGCTATGGTTTCCAGCGTTCCCAATCCATATTTTTGCAATATCTGGCGGGCAATCAGCACGTCCTCGCTCAGCGTCGATTTTGCAACATCGAAAAGTTCACTGAAATAGCCAAACGGGAACAGACGGTTTGGCTGCTGGGATAAAATCTGGATCATCGCAGCAATCCGCTCTAATTTTCGGACTTTCTCCATGGTTTAGACCTCCGAACATTATCCTGACTCAATACATTTTTATTCACTTTTCTCGGTTTAATGGTTTTTTCCTGCTTCGAATTCGTAAAATTATTGCTGCAATGTTCGAAAACCCGCTCTGGACCGGGTTATTGCAACGACTGTACAGCCGCCGGCGCCGCTTGGGCAAATAAATACGGCACAGGAAATACGGACGCCGCCGTTTTTTCCATGCCGTCGCTTTATTTTTCCGTCTGTACAGAAAACAATTGCCGTACCAAATCCAAATCACTCGGCTTATCTACATCCAACCCCAGTTCGGGATAATCCGAAAGAACGACGGCGCCCTTAATGTTCAGCAATTCCGATACCCGCGCCTCCAACTCCCGCAAGGTAAGCGTCCCCAACAAAAACTTAAAGACAAAAATCCAGCCCAGGATATGCGCTAATTTCAAAGGATTTTTGCGATTGTCGATAATTCGCTTTGCCCACTGCAAACACGGCGATACGATGCCCGGATTCACCAAAAAGATATTTCCGCCGGTAAACGTTCCTTCCTGCAAATGCACATAGGTCCGTTTATTGCCGGGATATTGCCGTTCATTTGCATCTTTATTGACAATGGGATAAGACATTTCCGCGATCGCCGGGCTGCATTGTTCCAGAAAATTATCAATCGCCTGCGCAGATAGTA
>JAGFXW010000282.1 GCA_017861495.1 Bacillota bacterium | reverse complement strand
TTGCCGTTTTCTTGCTTCCAGATCACGGCAAGTACAGGCGATAATTTCGTCCAAAATCATACTATTGCAACTCCCCTGCCGTAAATGTTTGCAATTCCCGCAGCTTCGCCAAGGCCCGGCCGCTGTCAATACTGTCGGCCGCCAAAACGATGCCGGCTTGTAAATCCACTGCTTTATTGCTGACGACCAGCGCCGCTGCTGTGTTCAACAATACAATATCCCGGCGCGGGCCTTTTTCGCCCTGCAAAACCGCCAATACGATGTTACTGTTCTCCACAGCATTGCCGCCAACGATAGCAGACTCCTCCGCTCGCTGCAGGCCAAAATCTTCCGGTTCCACATAGTAGGTTTCCACTCTGCCGTTTTTCACTTCCGTGATTTTTGTCGAAGCACAGATCGAAATTTCATCCAATCCGTCCATCCCGTGAACCACGAAAGCCCGTTCCGTGCCTAATTTCATGAGGACTTCCGCCAGCATTTCCGTCAATTCGGCTTGAAATACGCCCAGCACCTGACTTTGCGCTCCGGCCGGATTGGTGAGCGGTCCTAAAATATTAAAGATTGTCCGAATCCCTATCTCCCGGCGCGGACCCACTACATTTTTCATTGCTTTATGAAACGCCGGCGCAAAGAGAAAGCCAATTCCAACCTGTTGCATGCACTCCTGCACGGTCGGCGCATCCAAATTGATATTTACGCCCAGCGCTTCCAACACATCGGCGCTGCCGCATTTACTGGATACGGACCGGTTACCGTGCTTAGCAACCGTTACTCCGGCTCCGGCCGCCACAAAAGCTGCTGCTGTGGAAATATTGAACGAGTGCTTTTTATCACCGCCGGTTCCAACGATGTCCACAACCTGGGACAGAGGATGTACCCGGGTGGCTTTGTTGCGCATGACCCGGGCGCAGCCGGCGATTTCCTCAATCGTTTCACCTTTTATACTTAACGCTGTCAGCATGCCGCCAATTTGCGCCGGTGTGGCGCTGCCGCTCATAATCGCTTCCATCATTACTTCCGCTTCCTGTTCGCTTAAGTTTCTACCCATGACAATTTTTTCAAAAATTGGTTGTAACATCAGTCACGACCTCCCCGCAAAAAATTTTTCAATAAGCTCTTGCCCTGGCCGGTTAAAATCGACTCCGGATGAAATTGGACGCCTTCGATGGGATATTTTTTATGCCGGAGCCCCATGATCACCCCGTCTGCCGTATGGGCGGTAACCGCTAAACAATCCGGCACCGTTTTCGGGTCCACAATCAACGAATGGTAGCGGGTCGCGGCAAACGGATCCTGCAGTCCTTGATAAATTCCTTGCCCGTCATGATACACCGTCGATACTTTGCCGTGCATCGGCACCTCGGCCCGCCGGACAATTGCGCCGAACACTTCGCCGATCGTCTGATGGCCCAGGCAAACTCCCAATACCGGGATTGCAGCGCCGCACTGCCGGATGACTTCAGCAGAAATGCCCGCTTGCTGCGGCGTTCCCGGTCCCGGCGAGATTAAAATATGGGACGGCCGCATCGCCTCTAAGTCTTCTACCGTAATGCAGTCATTCCGGTGAACGGAAAGTTCAGCCCCCAATTCGCCTAAATACTGCACCAGGTTATACGTAAACGAGTCGTAATTATCAATCACCGCGATCATTGTCTTCCCTCCTCCGTAATCACCAGCGCCTGCAGCAATGCCTTCGCCTTATTTAACGATTCTTCATATTCCGCGACCGGATCCGAGTCGGCAACCACGCCGCCGCCGGCCTGTACATGCACCCGGCCATTGGCAATAACAAAGGTGCGGATGGTGATACAAGTGTCCATGTTGCCGGAAAAGCCAAGATAACCCACCGCTCCGGCGTAAGGCCCCCGCTTCGTTCTTTCCAACTCGCGGATGATTTCCATCGCCCGCACTTTCGGCGCCCCGGAAACGGTTCCCGCCGGGAAACAAGCCGTCAATGCATCAATGGCATCTTTACCGGTCTGCAGTTCTCCTTTAACCGAGGAAACAATATGCATGACATGGGAGTATTTTTCAATCGACATCAAGGTCGGTGTCTGTACGGTCCCGTAAACGGAAACCCGGCCGATATCATTGCGGCCGAGATCCACCAGCATGATGTGTTCAGCCCGTTCCTTTTCATCCTGGATCAGTTCCTCCGCCAGCAGTTCATCTTCCTTGGCGCTTTTTCCCCTACGGCGGGTTCCGGCAATCGGCCGGGTTTCTACGATCCCGTCTTCCAGCCGAACCAGCAATTCCGGCGAGGAACCGACAATCTGGATATCGCCAAAGTTTAAGTAGTAGAGGTAAGGCGATGGGTTCAGCGACCGGAGAGTCCGGTATACTTCAAACGGCGGCACCTTAAGCTCCGCCGACAGCCGCTGCGACGGCACCACTTGGAATATATCCCCGGCCGCGATATACTCTTTGGCCCGCAGCACCATATCGACATATTCTTCTTTGGTGCGGTTGGAAGTGACTTTGGCCGGTTCACAGGCCGCGTACGGCTTCAAAAGCAACGGAGCCGCTAATTTCTCCTTGATTTCCTGTAAAATCTGCCGGCTTCGTTGATAGTCCTGCGCCGCATCGCCGGTAATTCGGACACAAACGATGATTTGCAGGGAATGTTTCACATGGTCGAAAACGACCACCACTTCGGGAAACAAGAACGCGCCGTCCGGCAAGCCCAAAGCATCCTGTTCCGCAGCCGGAATCCGCTCCAAGGTTTCCACCATGTCAAAACCAAAATAACCGACCGCTCCGCCGAAAAACCGCGGCAAACCGGCTACCTCGGCCGGAGAAAATTCTTGCAGCAGCGACCGCAATGCCGCAAACGGATTTACCGCAAGTTGTTCCCGCTTGCTTCCGTTCGTTACAACAGTTTGTTCACCCCTTACCGTTACCGATTGGAAGGGCCGTAAACCGATAAACGAATACCGCCCCAAATGCTGCCCATCGTCAACGCTTTCTAAAATAAAACCGGTATCGTCGCCAACCAGTTTCCCATAAACAGAAATCGGCGTTTCCGTATCCGCCTGAATAAACTCATAGACAGGAACTAAATTATTTTGCTCAGCCAGCTGAATAAATTCTTCTTGCAGTGGGATCACGATCTTGGTCCTCCTCATAATAAAAGTAGATAAAAATAAAAACCTTTCGTCCTTCGAAAAAAGGACGAAAGGTTTAACTTCCGCGGTGCCACCCTTGGTAGGCCATACGGCCTCACTTTACAGTACGGGATTCAGA
>JAGFXW010000086.1 GCA_017861495.1 Bacillota bacterium | reverse complement strand
CCTTCCTGTAATTAATTGTTTGTGGTGAATTAATTATATTACAGTTTAGGTCCACTATGGATTTTTTCATTAGTTCAATTTCATTTTACAATCAAGCAATGAAATTAGGGATATAAATGCGAAGAAAAAATTAAGCGAAGAAAGCGGATTTTATAATAAGTAAGTTGGAGAACCTAAGATAGATGATTGACAGTGGAAAATATACGAATATAGAAACTAAAGGAGATGGATTTAGCGATGGCTTGTCATGGAGCAAAGGATCCTCAACAGGAGGAACAAGATCAAAAAATTAATCAGTTTTTACAACAAGTAGACCACAAGATCGTAGTTATGAGTGGTAAGGGCGGAGTGGGAAAAAGCACAGTATCTGCGAATTTGGCTGTTTTTTTGAGCAACCAGGGTTATAAAGTCGGTCTTCTGGATGTGGATGTGCATGGTCCGAGCATTGCCGGACTTTTCGGGCTCACTGGACTACAACTGAATATTGCCGACGGGCAAATTCAGCCGCATTTGTATACAGAAAATTTGAAAATCATGTCTATTCAAGGATTGTTGGATCAGCCGGATTCGCCGCTGATTTGGCGTGGACCGGTGAAGATTGGTATCATACGCCAATTCCTGTCGGAAGTAAATTGGGGACCGCTTGATTATCTGATTATTGACAGTCCTCCCGGAACAGGCGATGAACCTCTGACGGTGGCTCAGACTGTGACCGGTTGCCAAGCTGTTATTGTCACTACCCCACAAGAAATTGCGTTGGCGGATGTGCGCAAATCGATTAATTTTTGTCAGTTGGTTAAATTGCCAATTTTGGGTATTGTTGAAAATATGAGTGGGTTTATTTGCCCAGATTGCGGTAAGACGCATGATATATTCAAATCTGGCGGCGGTGAAAAGACTGCAGCTAAATATAACATTCCATTTTTAGGACGTCTTCCTATTGATCCCGGTGTGGCTGCCGCCGGCGATGCAGGTCAAAGTATAGACAGTTTAACCAGTCATGCGAAAAAAGAGATGCAGCATATTGTCGATCAGTTGATCCAACAATTGCCCAAAAAAGAGAAAGAGGATGATGCTATTATGAAAATTGCTTTGCCGTCGCGCAACGACCGTATTGATGATCATTTTGGCCATTGCGAATATTTTACTGTTTTCACCGTCGATTGCGCTAAAAAGGAAATCGTGAACCAAGAAGTTATTGAGTCGCCTGTTGGTTGCGGCTGTAAATCGAATATTGCTCAAACCCTGTCTGCGCTGGGTGTTAAAGTAATGCTCGCAGGCAACATGGGTGATGGGGCAGTCAATGTTTTACATAATTCCGGGATTGAAGTGTTACGTGGATGTTCCGGCGATGTGAAGACAGTTGCTCTCAACTGGCTCGCAGGGTCACTTACCGATTCAGGAGATTCTTGTGCGGCGCATGGCCATGAGTGCCACGGCTAATTAATCCATATTCTCTAAAAACCGGCATAACAATTCGGCTTGAGATTGTTATGCCGGTTTTCATTATGCTGCAGTGAAGTTTATAGGATTTTAATGATTTTATCTTCATATTGAAAGGAGCGGTGTTTAATGACGTTGTTAGAAGAAGCCAGAATTCAATTGATTAAAATAGCGGAAGAACAAAAATGGGACCAGGATGAAAAAATTTCGATTGTATCGGCGCGTGAGCTTACGCCGGAAGAAGCGATTGGGAAGCCGGATCGGGATGATTATCCTCTCCTTACGGGTAAAGAGGTGTTGATGGAGGCAAAATTTCGCGATGGTGTCGGACAGGCGTTTACTGATCAAGCAGGACGCTTTGAAGGCACCTTGGGTGATGTGTTAAACCTGCCGTTTGATACTAATTTTCACCGTGCGGTGTTTGTTGCAACGTTAAACGCCATATTACGCAGCCTGGGGCAAATAGAGGCAACTGTTCATTGTAAAGATAAGGAACCGGCTCTTTGCGCGAAGCAATTGCCTGCTTTTATTCAGGAAAAGTATGGACGGCCCAAAATCGCATTTATTGGATTGCAGCCTGCTTTGATCGAAGCTTTGCATAATGCGGGGAGCGAACTTAAGGTGACTGATATGAATCCGGAGAACATTGGTCAAATTCGCTGTGGAGTTCGTATTGAAGATGCTGCGCTTAATGCCGAAAATGCTCGCTGGGCGGATATTGTTTTGACTACCGGCAGTGTCCTTGTTAATGATTCATATCGTGAATTGCAGCAAGGAAAACCGGTTATTTATTATGGGACAACCGCAGCGGGTTTGGCAAAATTATTTGATTTTCCCAGATACTGTGTTTGTAGTCGATGAAAACCTTAAACTATCAAGATTACCGCCTTTCATTCGCAGTTGTACGAAGAATACGCAGTAAACTAGAAAATTTGACTTAACTAAGATAGACTATCTTTAATCTCAGCAATATAATTAAATTATGAATATTTAATTAGTGTCATGCTTTTCACAGCATGACACTAATCTGTAAAAGCATAATTTAAGTGGATTAGCTCACATTCGAAAGGAGAACAAATACATGGAGTATTTATCCTTTTTTTGGCTGATGCTGCTGGCATCTATTGTGGCTATGGCGGGCAGGTTTATCAAAATTCCCTATACGATAGCGTTGGTGTTGACAGGGTTGATCGTTGGTTATTATAACTTGCTGCCCGGAATCTATTTGGAGCCGCATGTTTTGTTTGCGGCTTTTTTGCCTCCTTTATTATTTGAAGCTGGGATCAATATCCGCTTTCGACCTTTACAGAGGCAGTGGCTGATTGTTAGTATGTTTTCCATAGTAGGGACGCTTATTTCAACGTTGATAGTGGGGTATGGGATGCATTGGGTTTTAGGTTTTCCGATTATGGCTGCTTTGCTTTTTGGAGCCATAATCTCTCCGACTGATCCCATTTCGGTAGTAGCTCTTTTCAAACGACTGGGGATCAACGAACGGCTGTCAATGATTGTTGAGGCAGAAAGTTTATTCAATGATGGGATCGCGGTGGTGCTTTTTAGTGTGATACAAGGGGTTATCATAACTGGCACGTTCTCGTTTTCGCAAACAGTTTTTATGTTTGTGGTAACAGTCTGCGGCGGCGGGATCATAGGAGGGCTTATTGGGGCAATTGGGTCAAGGATTACCAAAGAATTTGATGATCATTTATTGGAAATTATGTTGACGACTGTAGTTGCATATGGTTCCTATTTGGCGGCGGAAAGTATCCATGTATCAGGTGTTGTTGCGGTTGTAGCAGCGAGTTTGGTTGTGGGCAATTATGGGATGCAGCGAGGCATGTCACCGGCTTCCCGTATGGCCGTACTGTCGTTTTGGGAATATGCTGCGTTCGCTGTAAATTCGATGGTCTTTCTGCTCATTGGATTAGAAATGTTTGCAATCCCGATGGCGATGGATGGGAAAGTTGTCGTAATTGCTATTGCCGTTGTGTTGCTTGGAAGAGCAACATCGATATACGGATTGTCTTTTCTTTTATCGATCGTTGGACAATATATTCTTGCTAAATGGCAGCATGTATTGGTTTGGAGCGGTCTTAGAGGTGCTCTATCCATGGCGATGGTATTGGGGATTGGAGCAAGCGTTCCTGAAAAAGAAATTTTGATTCCGATCGTTTTTGGAGTGGTGTTATTTTCTTTGTTGGGACAGGGTTTAACCATCGAACCATTGACCCGCAAACTTGGATTGGATCATAAAAAGGATGAACTTGAAGGATATCAGATGTTATTAGCGGAGAATATGTCGTTGCGGATGGCTTTAAGTGAGCTGGATGAACAAGTGAAAAAGGGAGCGATTTCGCAAACTGCCCGGAATAAGATAGCGGAGGTTATAGGGCTGCAGTTGCAAAAAATTGAGGGAAATATTGATCAATACCATATGTCGGATGAACAAATTATGGGAGATGAAATGAGAAAAGCATCGCGTATTGTGTATTTTTCACAGAAAGCCGCTTTGCAGGAAGCGGTACGTAATGGGGTCTTGGATTGGAATATGGCAGCCCAGCTAATAAGCAAGTTGCAAGAAGAACAAGACCGCCAAGGAAACCATGGAATATAGTTACGAGCGATCCAGCGCTTGTAAAGGGGGTGGTGAATATGATCGGAAGCCAGATACATAGTAAAGATACAATACTATTCGACAGTTCGCCGGATGTAGTGCTTCAGGCTTTGGAAACAGATTTAACCCAGGGACTCACTACCGGAGAAGTAAAGAAAAGGCTGGAGCAGTGGGGTTATAATGAAGTGGCTGAGCCCCAAGCAAATCCCATCCTTCAGCTTGCAAAGAAATTTTGGGGAATTTCTGCCTGGATGCTGGAGTTGGTTGTCGTTTTGTCCTGGTATCTTCATAAATATTCGGATGCCGTCATTGTTGCAGGATTGTTGGTTATAAATGCGATTTTAAGTTATTTTGAAGAACGACAAGCAGAAAGGGCCCTCGACGACCTTAAAAACAAGTTGAAGATAAATGCGAAAGTGTTGCGGGACGGGCAGTGGACAGTTACGCCGGCAACCCATTTGGTTCCCGGAGATATTGTCCGGCTTCGCGGCGGAGATTTTGCGCCGGCCGATATCAAATTAGCTGAGGGAGAAGTACGGGTCGATCAATCTTCCTTAACTGGTGAATCTGCCGCCGTAACTAAAACAAAGACCGAGAATTTGTATAGCGGTTCTGTTGTTCAGCGTGGTGAGGCTACTGGTATTGTGTTAACCATAGGCTCATTTACTTTTTTTGGGAAAACAACGCAACTGGTTCAGTCGGCTCGGCCCAAGCTTCATATCGAAAAAATCATTACAAAGGTTGTCCGCCGTTTATTTATGATTGTTGTTGTCCTTCTCCTGGTAATGTTTGGGATGGTGTTGTATCGCCATTTGCCGGTGGTTGATATCTTGCCATTGGCTTTGATTGTGTTGCTGTCTGCGGTACCGGTTGCTTTGCCGGTCATGTTGACAGTATCTATGGCGTTCGGCGCTAAAGAACTTGTTCGTAATGGCGTATTGGTCACCCGTCTCAATGCTTCAGAGGATGCAGCGATGGTAGACATCATTTGCGTGGACAAAACCGGGACCATTACACGGAATAAACTGAGTGTAACCACCGTATTGCCCCATATACCTTTTTCTGAAGACGATGTTCTTAGAATTGGATTATTAGCGTCGCAGGAAGCCGACCAAGATCCGATTGACATGGCGGTTATACAAGCTGCTCATGAAAGGGGAATCCTTGCGTCCTCCGGCAACCTTATCCGCTTTGTTCCTTTTAGTCCTGAATCCCGTCGTACGGAAGCCCATGTTATGGAAAATGGGGTTGCTTATATAGCCATGAAAGGTGCCGTTGAAGTCATTGTAGGACTCTGCGGAGTTTCTGTTAAACAAACGGAAGAAATCCGGCGGGATACATCGCAACTTGCTGCAAAGGGCGATAAAGTTTTGGCATTTGCCAAAGTCAATGAGGAGGGAGTATACCATTTTGCCGGTCTTGTTGGTTTAAATGATGCTCCCCGTTCTGATTCAAAAGAGCTTATAGAACAAGCACATTCTTTGGGAATCAGCATTAAGATGTTGACCGGCGACGCACTCTTAACTGCGCAAGAAATAGCCCGCCAAGTAGGTATTCGCGGTGAGGTGGTTTCCAGCAAAACGGTGAGGGATTATTTACAGACAGACCCGCAGCAAGCAGTCGAACTGATAAAAACTTCAGGAGGTTTTGCCGAAGTTTATCCGGAAGACAAATTCCTGATTGTGAAAGCCTTGCAGAACGCCGGACATGTTGTGGGAATGACCGGGGATGGAGTGAACGATGCTCCAGCTCTGAAACAAGCGGAAGTGGGCATTGCTGTAAGCAATGCAACGGATGTTGCGAAAGAGGCGGCCAGCGTCGTACTCACCGGAGAAGGGTTGTCAGGGATTATTAGCCTAATCCAAATTGGAAGGACAGTACATCGCCGCATACAGATTTGGGTACTCAATAAGATATCCCGCACTATTTTGAAGTCTTGCTTTGTTGTTGGCACTTTTTTGGCGACGGGAGATTTTCTGGTTTCCGCATTTGCAATGCTGTTATTGATTTTCATGACGGATTTCGCAAAAGTTGCCTTAGCGACTGACAGAGTCGAGTGGTCGCCTAAACCTACTACGCTCAATATCACGTCGATAACGAAAACAGCTACGATCCTTGGTATTGCTATGGTTCTGGAGGTTGGTGGTTTATTGTACATTGGCATCCAATATTTTGATATGTCCCCGGGGGGGAATGCGTTGAATACCTTCTCGTTTTTAGCCTTATTCTTTTTTGCGATCTTTTCATTATTTGTAGTTCGGCAAGAAGGACATTTTTGGTCATCAAAACCAAGCGCAGTTTTAAGTGGGGTAATTTTAGCGGTTGTGGTAATTGCGGTGTCTGTCGGTTTCTTTGGTTTTTCTGATTTGCAGGGGATCGGCTTACGGCCTATTGTGTGTATCATAGTCTACAGCTTTATGTTTTCGTTATTGCTAAATGATTTTATCAAGTTAGGACTCACAAAAAAAATCTAGGTAGTTATAAAATTGTCTGCAAAATTGTTTTGCGGGGAAATATCCGTAGTTTCGCCTGGACGTTTTGTTTAGGCGGATTTTTTTTGTTAAGCAATGTTTTTCTATTTGTGAAAAAGATCGATGATTTTTTGCTGATACTATTTTACTATTTTACATATGTGCGAGGAAATGTTAGAGTAAAGAAGGCAAAGGAGTGATTTTTTATTTTATGAATACAAAGTATATCCCCGGTATTCTATTTTCTTTTCTTTTCGCCATTCCGGCTTTTTTTCTTGGACAAATGTACCCGCTTGTTGGTGGTCCTGTTTTTGGCATTTTACTCGGCATTCTTGCTGCCGGTTTCAAACGGCCGGCAACTGTGGAAGCCGGTATCCGTTTTACCGGAAAAAAAATTCTGCAGTATTCTATTATATTATTGGGTTTTGAAATGAACCTATTTTATGTATTGAATATCGGCGTAAAATCATTTTCGGTTATGATATTCACTCTACTCACAGCCTTTTTGGTGGCCTATTTTGTCGGTAATATACTGAAACTTGACCGTAAAACCACGATCCTAATTGGTGCAGGCACTGCCATTTGCGGTGGTTCAGCGATTGCTGCCGTTGCGCCTATAATTGAAGCCAAGGACAAGGATATTGCTTTTTCCATTTCGACGATTTTTCTGTTTAACGTTATTGCGGTATTTCTTTTCCCGTTTTTAGGCCATTTTTGGGGTCTTTCCGATACCGGTTTTGGTATGTGGGCGGGTACGGCGATTAATGATACGTCATCGGTTGTTGCTGCAGGTTATTCCTACAGCAATGAAGCCGGCAGTTATGCTACGGTTGTAAAACTTACCCGGGCGCTGATGATAGTACCGGTTTGCCTGTTTTTTGCTTTTCTGGTGGTGCATCAAAAAACGAAAAACAGTTCATTTGAACTGACGAAAATTTTCCCTTGGTTTATCCTTTGGTTTGTTGTAGCTTCCGTCATTAATACAACGGGTATTTTACCTTTAATAATTACACAGTATTTAGGCAATGCCGGCAAGTTTGCGATTATTCTGGCGATGAGTGCCATAGGACTGAATACGAATATAAGGTTATTGCTTAATAACGGTCTGCGGCCAATTTTTCTTGGTTTGGTATGTTGGTTTGCTGTAGCTTCCGTGTCTCTGGTTGTTCAACATTATATTGGGCTCCTTTAATTCATGAAAAAGTATCTATTTTGCAATATTGAAAAAAATGGTTTACAACCAGTTTGGTTGCATTAAAATGGTAATCCAATTGTAATTGTATCGGTTGATTTATAAATTATAGCTAAGTGAGGAGAAAAAATGGAAGATACGAAAATGAATTCTTTAAGTTGTAGTGATTGCGGTTTATTGCACTGTTTCCATCGGGATAAGCAGTTTCCTGAATTTTGTTTGACTACTAATACCCGCAAAGAACTCATCGATGAATGCGTCAAATTATACAAAGAAGACGAGTTAGTGGGCAAGCTTGCCAAAACCGCGGCTGAAATAGAAGGTATTTATTATGGCAAATTGACGCGGGCTGAAGAAATTATTGCTTTTGCCAAACGGATAGGGGCAAAAAAAATAGGCATTGCTACTTGTGCCGGTTTAATTAATGAAACAAAGATTTTTAGTAAAATAGTAAGGGCAAAAGGGTTGGAATGTTATAGTGTAATTTGCAAAGTCGGTTCTGTTGATAAGACGGAAATCGGTATTCCTAATGAATTAAAATTGCAAAAGGATTGTTTTGAAGGACTTTGTAATCCTGTTCTGCAAGCCAAATTGCTGAACGAAGCGAAAACCGACCTGAATGTTATCAATGGCCTTTGTGTTGGCCATGATTCGTTATTTATAAAATATTCTGAGGCAATCGTAACCACTCTCATTACGAAAGACCGTGTTACCGGCCATAATCCTGCGGCGGCCTTATATACCTGTAATTTTTACTACAAGCGTTTATTACAGGAAGACAAGGATTGAGGAAGTACTTTTATATGGCCGCATTGCCGAGCACTTAAGTTTCGACACGACCCACTTGCGTTTATCATTATTTTGTTACGGGTTGTTGTTGCATCATCGGACCGTTGCCATAGCCAGGACAATTGCCTTGCCCTTGACCAGGCTTCATCATTCCATGGCCTCTGCCCATACCGGGGCCGCCAACAAAACCGTTTTGCATCCGGTAGTTCATATGTTCTTGCATCCGGGTAATACGCTGATCGGCATCAGCTTGGGTCATAACTCCATCGGCAACATATTTTTGGAGGATTTGTTTTTTAATTTCCATCATTTGATTGTAAAGAGGGACTAACTCCTGTTTTTGGGCATCGGTAAGAGAGACCGTTTGTGGTGCAGTTTGCTGTGCTTGGACAGCGGGGGGAGCGGCATTAACCAAAGATACGGCAAACGCTAGAACCAATAGGGCAGAAAGTGCAATTGCGATTGGTTTTTTCATTTGTAAAACCTCCATTGTATTGTTTAGTAGAGGACCTCTTCTACAGTTTTTAGTATAAAGGAGAAGTGTCATGAAAGTATGTCGGAGTTGTAACAAAAGTGTAAAATCGCAACCGGAGATAAATAACGGCTATACATGATTGTGTAATGGGAATTCTACCGTAAATTTTGTTCCTTCGCCTAACTGACTGCTAACGGTTACTTTCGCTTTATGACGTTCGATAATTTGTTTCGCAATCGCCAAGCCCAAGCCGGCTCCGGTGTCGGTTCGCTGATGGGATTTGTCGGCTTTATAAAAGCGTTCCCAAATATGGGGAAGATCTTCTTTTGCAATGCCGGTTCCTGTATCGGCGACAGCAAGTTCAATTGCTGAAGTGGTTTGTTTGATCGA
>JAGFXW010000281.1 GCA_017861495.1 Bacillota bacterium | reverse complement strand
TGGCGATAATCCGCTTTTGGCAAAACTGGCACTGGATAATGAAGCCAAAAAGCAGCCGCCGTGGATTGCAAAATGGACGTATGAAATGGTGCCGCAAACGGTATGGAAGATACAGCCGCTGACTGCGTTTTGGGGTATATCCAGAGGGTACGATAAGAAACTCAAGCAAATGGGTATTTATACGATTGAGGCGCTGGCACACGCCAATCCAATGCGGTTGCATAAAACTCTAGGCGTAATGGGATTGCAGCTGTATTACCACGCATGGGGCTTGGATGCTAGCATCCTTAGCCAGAAGGTACGGCCGAAAAGCAAATCCTATAGTAAAAACCAGATATTGATGAGGGATTACTATGAAGAAGCAGAAATTCTAGTGGTCATCAAGGAAATGGTGGGAGATGTTTGTGCTAGGCTACGTAAACACCAGGAACAATGCCAAGAGGTATATTTGGGGATAGGGTACTCGGATAGAAATTTACAGGTGGGTTTTACTGCACGGATCAAGTTGGTTCGCCCAGAACACTCAACGGATATCATTAGTGAAGCGACACGCCGGGAGTTTAATAAGCGGTGGCATGGTGAACCGGTGCGATCGGTAAATATTGCTGCAGGGAAAATCGTGCCACAAGGACTTGAGCAGTTGGAACTGTTTTTTGAAGAAGAAGAGAAGAAACATGCCATGGATAGAGTAGTAGATGATCTTCGGGGGCGATTTGGCAAAAAAACGATTTTTTATGCTGGGTCGATGGCTGGTGGAACCTTCCTTGAACGGGCGGATTATGTTGGCGGACATAAAGGGAAAAGTGAATGATGTAAATTTAAAGAATAGTTGTCTAGACGGCGGGGTGGGTATACGCTACACCTGTAGAATTCGGGGGCAGGAATTATTATTTAAAAAATGAAAATTAAAGGGATTCTTCTTAAAGTTGGTGAATTTTACTATTGTTTTGCTTAAGTGCAAGATATATTATCGCTTTTTTACGAGAGTGAAAGCTGCGGAATATTATTATGGGTGTAAATATCTGAGGTGTTTGAGTATGTGGAGATCTTTTATAACCGGCAGCGGTTCAATGAATCCAACAATTATTTGACGCCGGAAGAATACTATGTCAAGGATGCTGCGTAATCAAGCTGAAATAATTCAAGCTATCCTACGGTACAAGAAGAATTCCTTTGGTGTTGCCAGTCATCTGAATACAACACTTGGATTCTGGTATTAATCTAATGGAGCTGATCTTATGAAAACGATATCTGAAAGTGCAAAAGAAATGTTGCCGCGATTAATCGAAATTCGGCGTGATCTTCATCGGCATCCGGAATTGTCATGTAAAGAGTACCGGACAACGCGTCTTATTTCCGAGCATCTGCAAAAGCTTGGGATTGAGGTTATACCTTGGGGCGGTGAAACGGGCGTGGTCGGCTTGCTGCGTGGGGAGGAAACCGGTCCTGTTATTGGACTACGGGCCGATATTGATGCTTTACCGATTCAAGAACAAAATGATTGTGAATACCGCTCAACAGTTGATGGTGTGATGCATGCCTGCGGACATGACGCTCATACTGCCTGGCTGCTGGGAGCGGCAGAACTATTGGCGGCGCGCCGGCATGAACTGAAAGGATCAGTCAAATTCGTTTTTCAGCCGGCTGAGGAATTAGCTGATGGTGCAAAGACGATGATGAGCAAAAAAGTTCTCGAGAATCCGCGAGTAGATGTTATTTTTGGCGCTCATAACACGCCAAATTTGCCTGCAGGTCAGGTCGGTCTTAAGGATGGGCCGTTGATGGCAAACAGTATCAATATCGCGATCACCATTTCAGGCAAAGGCGGACATGGGTCAGCTCCTCACAAAACGCATGACCCAATCATGGCGGCTGCCGCGATTATCCAGGGCTTGCAAACGATCGTGAGCCGTCGTGTCGATCCGCTTGAGCCATGTGTAATTTCTTTTGGCAGCATCCACGGCGGTCAGGCCAATAATGTCATTCCCGAAGTGGTGGAGCTAACCGGAACGGTGCGAACCTTCCAGCCCGCGTTGACAGACGAACTGGCAGTGATGATGCGCGAGTTGATCGATCATATTGCCATCGCCCATGGCGTGGAAACAGAGTTCGTATTTCGCCAAGTAATACCGGCTGTTATCAATACTCCAGGCTTGGCGGCATGGGTTCGCGCGCCGTTAGCTGAGATTTTTGGCGAAGAAGGGATCGTCCGACCTCAGCCCGTTATGGGGGCAGAAGATTTCGCCTTCTTTTTAGAGAGTGTTCCCGGAGCGTTTTTGTTTGTCGGCGTTGGTAATACAGAAAAAGGGATTGTAAATCAATGGCACAATGCGAAATTTGATGTTGATGAGTCTAGTCTGGCTCTCGGTGCAGGCGGACTGGCGCAAATCGCCTTTGATTGGTTAAAGCGGTGAGCTGCAAGGAGTTGAAAACCGGTTATAGCCCATAGCGATAAGACAGAAGGAAGATGGATCTTGGGCGGGACTGACAGGTCGGGCAGGTGCTATATGTTGATGCGGATACTGGGAGAATTCTTGGACGATAAGGAAGAAAGACCATCATTGAATATGCCGTAAGGGGCTTCGAAATGTAATAAGGGAAACCAGGAGGATGGAAGATGAATCAAGAAATGAATCAGCCGAAATGGTATAAAAAAATACCGGGCGCCTTCGTCATTTTATTTTTAATTCTTTGTACCGTCAGTTTGTTAACTTATGTGATTCCGTCCGGTACGTTTCAAAGAACGTTAGTCAACGGACGCAATGTTGTCGTTGCCGGCAGTTTTGCCTTTTTAGACAAAACACCGAAAATGACCGTTGGGTTATGGGATCTGTTCAAAGCCATTCCGACCGGCATGATTGCCGCTGCCCCAATCATGGTGATTGTGTTGTTGGCAGGCGGCATGTTCAAGATTTTGGAACGCACTAAAGCTGTTGAAAATTCAATTGGTATTATTATTCGCAAAGTCGGTGTAACGAAACAATCCAAGCAATGGATGTTAGTTGTGTTAACATTTCTGTTTGCTCTCTTTGGGGCAGTTGTTGGTTTTGAAAATGTGATCGCTTTTGTGCCGCTGGGCATCATGGTAGCGATCGGGATGGGTTACGATCTGATGGTCGGAGCCGCCATTGTCATCGGTGGGGTTTCCATCGGGTTCGGTACATCGCCGATCAATCCCTATACAGTCGGCGTGGCTCATTCCATCGCTGAATTGCCGATCTTTTCCGGCATGGGTCCGAGGGGGTT
>JAGFXW010000085.1 GCA_017861495.1 Bacillota bacterium | reverse complement strand
ACGTTGGTTTTTTATGTGTCTATAACTTCATTCGTATTAACCATATTTTCATGGGGGATGGTTTGCTGAAGAGATGTGTTCAGCTTTTTCCAGAAGACGGTTGACTCATCACATGGCGTGCACTTCAAACAGAAATTTGGAAAAATGCAGGAATCGGTTCATGAATTTTGTAAATAACAACGAAAGAAATGATGGGGAGTTTATGAAACGAGTGTTTTTCCTGGTTTACTTACTAGTAGTTTGCTTGATCTTAAGGCAACACACAGTCCATGCGACGGAAGGAGGATCAAGCTATTACTTCCCCGGTACAAACGCCGCCTTCCTTTCCGTCGTTGCTCCAAGTCCGGGTTTCATGCGCGTTAACCAGATGTTATTTTATAATGGAAAGGCTGATAAGACGGTATTAGGAGGAGCTGTTCATCTGAATTTGGAGGCTAATGGTTTTTACAATTATGTCGGAGGAGCCTACACTTTTGAGAAGCCTGTACTTGGCAGTAAATTGCAGATCGGAATGGCTGTTCCTCTCTATGGGAAGGTTAATACTGATGCAACCGCTGTCACAAATTAAGCAACCGCAGTGTTTTCGATGATAGTTCAGGCATCGGCGATTCAATCTTATCGGCGGCTCTGTATCTGTATTGGAAGAAAGGAGATTTTCACTACAAGGCCATTGAAACGATTTTTGTCCCGACGGGTAAATACGAAGGTGGCAAAATAGCGAACGTTGGCAGAAATTACTGGAGTTTTGACACGACTGTGGTCATGACGCGGCTGAAGATGCAGAGCAATATGAAAACTGGGACGGAATTCACCGTTGCCCCAGGGATCTTATTCAATACCAAGAATAATGATAGTAACTACAAGTCGGGCAATGAGTTCCATTTTGACTTCGCCCTGAATCGTCACTATTTTACCCAGAACTACGCTATCGGGATACAAGGTTACTACTATCGCCAGATTTTGGGTGATAGCGGCAGCGGTGCATTGCTTGGCAGCTTTGAAGGAGAGTCATTTGGCATCGGGCCAGCCTTCCTTTGGACGCCCAAAGCCCATAAAGGACAACTCGCCGTGCTCGGCAAGTGGATCTTTGATGTCAGTCACCAAAACCGTATGCGTGGCGATTACGGACAATTAATCATCACATATCAGTTCTGAGTTTAAAGACAGATTTGCAGTGATTCTGGGAATAAAAAGCTTATACATAAAAAAGCCTTTCCATTTTCGTCTCAAAGGAGTGTTTGTTTTGAACATCGGCAACATTGTCGCTTTAACTCCCTTATGGTTAATATTTTTAGGGACTATGGCGCTAAATTTGATTTGTGTTCAGGTTGGAATTCTCCTGGCCCGTTACCGGATAAAGCGGGTCGGGCCGGAGAATGATTCTAATATTAGTATGACTGTTGGTGCGATGGCGGGACTGCTTGCATTTATACTGACATTTACCTTTGGAATGACGGCAGGCCGCTTCACTGATAAGAATGACTTGCTGCTCAAAGAAGTCAATGCTATCGAAACCACCTTTCTGCGAGCCGGTTTGCTTCCGGAGCCTCATCGTAGCGAGGTTCGTAAACTTCTGAAAGAGCATATTAATCTCCGGGTGGAACCAGTGGAGTCCATGGAAGACGTGAATGAGAGAATAAAACAATCAGAGTCGCTGCAAGGACAGATGTGGCTTCATGCGGAGGCTCTTGCTGCCGCAGATCTTAAAAATCCGGATATTGTGGCATTGTTTATAGAATCTCTCAATGAAATGTTCAGACTGCAAACCGATCGTGTGACTATTAGTCTCATTCGCCGTATTCCGTCATCCCTCTGGACGATGCTTCTTACCTTGTTTGTCGTGACTACGGTTGGATTGGGGTATCATTTCGGTATATCTTCGTCTGGAAAAACGCACTGGATGCCGGCGGTTATTCTGATTTCGCTGGCTTTTTCCTGTGTTTTTCTACTTATTGCCGATTTTGACCGTGAGACTATTAATAAAAAAATGATTTATGTTAACCGGCAGCCCATGATCGAACTTTATCAGAGAATAGATGGGAAAATGAAGTGAATTAGAGGAATTTAAAATAGAAGAGCAGCTCGATGACGCCGGTACCCGGGTGTACGGAAATGGTGGACTTCAGCAAGAAAAACTATGGTACGAATCGTTACGATACGAGATGAATGGGGTTATAAAAAGTAATTATAGCCTTGCACAATGATCAAGATGGAAAGTCCAAGAGTGGGAGATCATCTTATGGTTCGTTGTACTGAAAACAAAAAGGCAATAAAGCTAATCAAAATAAATGTTTGCAAGTTAACATAAATATACGCAAAGGTGCTTTTTCAGACTTCTAATCCGTTGGTCGCACGTTCGAATCGTGCCAAGCGCCACTTCGATCCAGACAACTCAGGGCCTTGCGGCTTTGAGTTGTTTTTTTGTGCGTATAGCAAAAACCACATGCCGGGCATGTGGTTTTGAAACATAAGGCTGTATAAAACAAAACCGAAGTTGTATTAGTGAATTGCTTTCTTTTTGACTCTGCCGCCGATGACGTCGTGAACATCATGAATCGTGACAAAAGCGTTCGGGTCTTTTTCATCGATGATGGCTTTAAGTTTGGCGATTTCGAGCCTGGTAATAACGGAGTACAGAACTTTTTTCGGTTCCTGGCTGAAGCCTCCTTGACCCTGTAGGATGGTAACACCCCGGCCTAATCTTGCGAGAAGGGTGTCGGCAATGTCATCGGCATTGTCCGAAACAATCATGACTCCTTTGGTTTCGTCAAGCCCTTCGATTGTAATATCAATAACCTTAAATGCTACGAAATAAGCTACAAGAGAGTACATGGCTTTATCCCATCCAAATACAAGGCCGGCGCTGCCAAGAATAAACAAGTTGAAGAACATGACGATTTCACCCACGGAAAACCCACTTTTTTTGTCTAGGATAATTGCTACAATTTCGGTTCCGTCAAGTGATCCACCATACCGAATGATCAATCCGACGCCAATTCCGATCAGAACCCCGCCGAAAGTAGCCGCCAAAAAGAAATCATGAGTTAATTCCGGAATAGGATGGAAATAAGATACCCAAAATGAAAGGGAGACTACAGAAAATAGGGTGGAGATGCAAAAGGTTTTTCCAATCTGCATGTACCCGAGGTAAAGGAACGGAAGATTCAAGGCTATAATAAACAAGCTGATGGAAAGACCGGTGAGATGACTCATCAAGATAGAGATGCCGACTACTCCACCATCGATAATCTGATTGGGTATAAGGAAAAACTCCAGCCCTGCCGCTGCTATCACCGAACCGATAAAAAGCATGGCATACTTTTTGATAAATTTAACCACTGGATTTTTTTTTGCGACCATTAAGCAGCTCCTTTCGTTTGCATACACCAAAAATAAGGCCGTGTACCAAGCGTCTTTGACTCAATAATATCGATTGTGAAAAAACATGTCAAGTTTATATGTTGCACATAACCTCTAACCGAAGCAACACATTCCTAAAACGCATCGACTCCGCCGATAAAAAGTCAGCACAGAATAGGTAACCCGAAAAATTGCATAGTGAAAATATTATCTTTTCAAAATAGAAGGAATATTGCTGCATGTCCAGAATATATTTTAAACGTAAAATGAGTATTTTTATAATGTGGTTATGAAACAACTGTTTCTTTATGATAAACAAAAAATTACTCTTTCCGTATCGTTTTGGAGGGCCTGTTGTTTCGGATGACGGGACTTTAAATAAATTTATCAAAGGAGAGTGTATTTATGGCCAAGACAAAAATTACAATTCCCCAGTGTAAGGTAATGAAAGGTGCGGGCAAAAAGTTTACTATGATCACAGCGTACGACGTTTTGTTGGCTTCGGTAATTGACAAGACTCCGGTAGAAATGATTCTAGTCGGTGATTCCTTGGGGATGACAGTGCTGGGCTATGATAGCACTGTTCCTGTCACAATGGATGATGTTATTCATCATTGCAAACCGGTAGTAAAAGGAGCTCCTAATACATTCGTTGTTGGAGATATGCCCTTCGGTTCTTACAATACCGGTGTTGAAGATGCTGCCCGCAACGCGAACCGTATTATGAAAGAAGGCGGTGTAGACGCCGTTAAATTAGAAGGCGGAAAAAATGTTGCACATATTGTTGAATTCCTTGTTAACGGTGGTATCCCGGTTATGGGGCATATTGGCTTAACGCCGCAAACGGCAGGGCAATTGGGTGGCTTCAAAGTGCAAGGCAAAGACGCCGAAGCTGCGAAAAAATTGATCGAGGATGCAAAAGCCATTGAGAAGGCGGGTGCGTTCGCTATCGTTCTGGAATGTATTCCTACAGCGGTAGCGAAAATGATTACGGAAGAACTGACCATTCCTACCATGGGAATAGGCGCAGGAGTGCACTGCGATGCACAGGTTCTGGTGACTCAAGATTTACTGGGAATGTTTGATCGCTTTGTCCCTAAGTTTGTCAAGCAGTATGCCCAATTGAACAAGCAAATGGTTGATGCCATAAGCAGTTTTTATCAGGAAACGCAGGATGGGGTCTTTCCTGGGCCGGAATATTCTTTTGGTATGAAGGAAGAAGATTTAAAAAGGCTTTATGGTTGATTAGGAAAGCTATAAAGAAAGAATTAAATAATGGGAGTGATAAACTGGGTTTTCAGCAAATCATAAAGAAAATATCGCAATGATTTCCTTTGTGGGTAATCCTGCTTTCAACGTTGGCATTTTTTAGCCCTGCCATATTTGTTCCTTTTAAAGGATGGATTGTTTACTTTAGCGATTTGAATTATTTTTTGCAGAGAGGTTTACCTGATGAGCGATTCCCATGCAGTTTTACAATCCGTGGAGAAAGCATTGGTTATTTTAGAAGCTCTGACTCATGTAGAAGAAATCGGAGTTACTGAGTTGAGCAGAGAATTTGGCCTGAACAAAGCCACTATATATCGGATCTTAACCACATTGCGCAAGCAAGGATATGTCGAACAAACAGCCTCTGAAAAGTACAGGCTGAATTTTAAACTGTTCGAAATGGGAAATAGGATGGTCAACCAAATTGGGATTCGTAAAACAGTGCGGCCATATCTGGAGCAGGTAGCTGCCGCTACCAGGGAGACTGTGAATTTGGCCGTATTGGAACATTATTCAGTGATCTATATTGATCGTATTGAAAGCCGTGAACCTTTGCGAATAGGGCTTGATATAGGGGCGCGATTTCCTGCGCATTGCACTGCATTAGGGTTGGTTATTTTGGCGTATCTTAATCCTCTTGAAGTGGATGCGCTGTTAGTTGCGGCCGAACGGGACGAAACAATTACTAAGTATACGGAAAACTCCCTGAGTACATTCACGGATATCAAAAATGATTTAAAGGTTGTCAGGGATCAGGGTTACTCAATTGACAATGGATACTATTTGCAAGGTATTCGCGCAATCGGAGCGCCGATATTTAATCATACTGGCCGAATAAGAGCTTCAATAAGTATTGCGGCTCCCGCAATACGCTTGACGGATAGTGTACTGTCAGAATTTATCCCTCTTATAAAAGAGGCAGCCAGGAACATTTCTCTGAAGCTGGGGTGCCCTGAAAATCTTTTACCGGCTGCGTTCGAATAGAGAGGGCAATTATCGGATGATATTGATAGGGATCAAACCCGTAGTCGAAAAATATCGAGGGTTCGTCAATTGATAAAAAGGAGTGATGGCATGGAGGTTCAAGGAATATCAACGTGCCGTTTGGTTAAGGGTGAAGATTTAAATCATCATGGAACTTTATTTGCTGGCAGGGGTGCAGAATGGTTTGTGGAGGCGGGCTTTGTTGCTGCAGCTTCCTTAACTTCTCCGGAAAGCACGGTTTGCGTGAAAATCCATGGAATGGTTTTTACAAGACCGGTAAAGAAAGGCAGTATCATACGGTGTGATGCGAAAGTCGTTTATGCCGGCAAAACCAGCTTGGTTGCCTATGTGAAAATTGTGCTGCATCCATCGGATGTCTTTGTTGTAGACGGTTTTTTGACCTTTATCAATGTGAATCAAGAGGGTAAACCAATTCCCCATAATGTTTCGATCACGGCAGTTTTGCCGGAAGATATTGAACTTCAAGCCAAGGCAAAGAAATTGTGATTTTTAGTATGGAGTGGGCTTAAAACCATGATATACATATATCCTTTAGCATACTTTCTATTATTATGGAAGTATTGGTTTCAAAAGGCGGTGTAACCCTTTTGAAACCTTAGAGCGAACTTAGTTCGAGTTTTACAGCCTGTTAATCCTAATGCGATAGCGTAGGGTTTATAGGCTGTTAACGAGATAAAGCTCGGAAAAAGCCGGGTTTTCTAATCTCATTGGGATGGTTTTGCACAGCTTAATCCAAGTAAGTAAGCAGTTTATTAGCCAATTATTTTCGTTTCAATATTGTTCCCATCGACATATTTCGCCAACAATTCTTTCATGGATTGTAAATATTCCTCCATGTCATTTTGCTCGTTAAACTAGAATATGCACATGAGTATTGCTTTGGCCATATCGGTTATCCTCGCTCTTTCGGAAACGCTGATAGGGCTGCCGAAACTCCCGTGTGCTGCTATTGCTTTTTCACTGGAAATAATTTAACATAATACTGGATGTACTTCTGGGTTGCATGCTGATTGAACGATTATATTCGATATAGGAACAAAAACCACGCCCGCTGGCAGTGCCGAGGTGGGTTTTCTGATTTTCAACCACAATTATAGTTATGGAGGGACCATGATGCCAAAAATATTGAAAAATACTCCCGTGCGTATAGGGACGATTGTTTTACTGGTAGTTCTTGTTGCCGTTGGTGGTTATTTTGTTTTAGAAAATAATAATTTATTTGGGAAACAACAGAAGGAACTTACGGTGGAACAAAAAGCAGAAACGTTTACTCCCTGGTATTCTAAAATGGAAGAACATAAAGCCAATATGGAGGCAAGCTGGAAAAGAGCGGAAGAGGTAATGGCTTTATACGGCCAAGGCCAAATGTCACAATATCGGGCGTATGTTGAATTGGGCAATATTGGAGAAAATCTCAAAAAAATAAGCTCTGCTATTGGGAGAAATGATCCTCCGAAAAAAATGTCGCAAGAGGATCGGGCGATGTTGGACGAGGCAATGAGGAGACTTGGCAAGACGGCGCATACTTTTGGCAGCACCGCGTTGGGAGCTGCCGAAATTGTAGACATGGGGAAAGGGCGGGGAACCCCGGAGGATTTTGCTCCTGTTGGTTTATTGGTTCAACAAAGCAAAGAAGATTTGCAGGAATATGAAACGATTATAACCACGATGAAAGCAAGGTGTGGATTAGGGGAGGCACCTTTCGGATCGGCGCCGGTGGTTTCTGCTGTTGATCCGGCTAAGGCCGAAGAGTCGGAAGAATTCTTTAATCGGGGTTTGAAACTGTATGAACAGGAAAATTATCGGGAAGCGGTGGTTGATTTTGACAAGGCGATTGCCGCCAACCCTGCCAATTTCAAAATTTATACAGCGAAAGGAATGGCGCTTTGTTTCGAAGGGGATTACCAGGGTGGGCTTGTGCTGATACAAAAAACCCTTGCTATGAATCCGGGGTATGTGCCCGCCTGTTATGATATGGCTATGGCGCATAAATTACAAAATAATTATGATCAATCCTTGTATTGGTTCGAAAAAACCATTCAAGGAGACCCGGAAAATACCTGGAGCTATTATGGGATTGCCACAATCCATGCTGACCGGGGAAATACGCAAGAATCCTTGAAATATCTAAAGAAGGCCATTGAACTCGACCAAGGGGTAAAAGCGGTCGCACGAAAACAAGATCATTTTGCCAAAATGCGCAGTTTGCCGGAATTTCAGGCTTTGACGCGTTAGTTTTGGGTTTTTAACGGCATTTTTGCTGCCTTCTGTTAGAAGAACCGCCTTGAAAATGAGACGGTTCTTTGCCTTTTCATCCCATCGGAAAATTGTATGGTTAATTTAATGGAAATGTGAATAAAAAAATGGTAGAATCAAACCATAAAATTTGATCGTTTTGTAAGTTGCAAAAGGGTGGAGTCGCTGTTGTTATTGTAATTGTAACGGTTTTTCCGTAACTCACCGGAGCACAGGTTGTTTTTGGAACGGACTACGCGGCGCAGCGAGTATGCCAAAACCAGGAGGTGGAACGGGTGCAAGTTAGACAATTACGGATAATGGCCAGAGCGGAACAGGATGTCGCGGACTTAATGCTGTATCGGTGGCCGGACTACGAAATTGAAATCAATTGTTTGCCGATTCCTGCTGTTGAAGAGGGGAAATGGTACGAGGTTACGTTGGTAGAAAAAGAGAATAAAGATTGATTATCATGCCTACTGCAAAGCGATAACTTGAAATGAGCAGTATTGTTTGTCTTATCTTTGAGAAAGATCGCAATTGCTGAAATTAAAAGGCGAACTAAAGAAGCTACCCAAACTACGTGCGTAAGGATAGCTTCTTTATCTTTATTAACATGTTTTTGCAAGAATGTTCAGAGGGTTAATTTGTGCGGCGGGTTACGAGCTGAATTTTCGAATTAATAACAGTACCGCTATTATTACAAGTACAATTCCCAAAAGCCAAACTTTTGTCCGGCTTTTCAGTTGCACATAGGTATCATAGTCAAGGCCTTTGTTTTTCTCAAAGCAAGAACGGCAAAGATAGGTTGTTTTTCCTGTTAATTTACTTTTTCGGGCGATTATGTTCCCTTTTTGTTTTGGTGAAATTTTCTTGCTGCATATTTCACAAACGTACATGTCCAACCTCCTTGAATTGTCTTGTGGAGAGGATAGCCTCTTTTTTGCGACATACCTGCAAGCAAATTTTCAATTAACGATGCAGCAAGAAGGAAATTCCGGCGTGAACGATAATTCCGGTTATTATCGTAGTGCTTGTTGTTGATAAAAATTCGAGCATAAAGTAGTACAACTTAGGATTTTTTTTGCCGCTCTGATTCGCGTATTGCCAAGCAGAGGAGTTTTTCTGCTTGCCAGTGATAATTTGGTAAAGGCAATATATCAATCCCCATGCAATCGACATGATAATAATGCCGATCCAAAGGGCGTTGATAAAGCCGATGAGCGCGCCGATTACGATGTTCATGTGGTTCTCCCTTTACGTCTTAAATTTTGTATGAAATAATAGTGCTGTTTTAGAGGATTGTTGGATCTATTATATAATAATAATCTAGAGTTAACAAATTTTGTTTGCGTCGATTGTTTTGTGATGGTGTGTATTGACGAATGGTAAGCGCTAAAAAATAAAGATGGGAGTGGTAGTAATGAAAGTGGGAATTATCGGTGGCGCGGGATTATTAGGATCAACGATGGCGTTCTGTATTGCGCAAAAAAACATTGTCGATGAAATTGTGTTAATTGACGTTAAAGAAAATGTAGCGCGCGCCCATGTGATGGATATGGAACAAGCGATCTCCGAGTATAATCAAACAAGTATCACGTATGGGAAATGGGACGCATTGGCGAAGTGCGATATTGTTATTATGACAGCAAGCATGCCGGAACGGCCGGTCACGTCCAGGATTGAGTACTTGGAGAACAATATGCCGATTGTAAAAACGGTAGGAGAACATATTAAACAATATTGTCCCAATGCGGCAATCATCAACGGGACCAATCCGGTGGATCCGTTTGATTATATTTTGTGTGATATTACGGGGATGCCGGCGCGGCAATTTATCGGCTTTTCCCGCAATGACTCCCTACGGTTGCGGTGGGCTATTGCTAAATTGCTGGGGGTTCAAACGTATGACGTACAGGCCTTGGTTATCGGCGAACATGGCGAGGCGCAGGTGCCGCTCTATTCGTCGGTGAAGGTCAAAGGCGAACCGGTTATCTTGAGTGGGGAACAGAAATCACAAGTGGATCAAATGATCAAAACCTGGTTTGTTAATTATCAAGCCTTGCAAAGCGGTAGAACTTCCGGTTGGACGTCCGGATTGGCTGTTGCTTATCTTGTTGAAGCGATGGTCAAACGTACGGGAGAAGTATTGGCATGTTCGGCTATATTAAATGGAGAATATGGGATTTCGGGTGTTAGTGTCGGTGTGCCGGTTGTTCTTGGCCCGAAAGGAATTGAGAAGATCGTTGAAATGCCGCTGTCGGAAGAAGAAAGCGAAGGATTGAAAATTGCGGCCAAGAAAATGGCGGATGTTCTCAAAGGGATACGTTGGGAATAAGCTGTTTTTTAGTTTTCCAATCGGGTGCTAGAGGTTGAAATAAATAATGACTGAAAGGTATTAAATGGAAGGCCCTGCCGATATCGGCAGGGCTTTTTGTTTTGCAATAACAACAAAAACTAACAAAACAAAACTATTTAATATATTGAATTGTTTTATGTTTTGTATTATTATTGAATTGTTGTGTTTTGTTGTAAAGTTTGTGCATCGTTTATAAGGTAAGTGTGTTATTGTTGCGGTATGATTTAATTTTATAGTTGGAGGAAACCATGAAGAAGAAAACTTTGGTTTTGCTAGTCGTCGTCTGTATTGCTGTTATTGCTTTAACCGGCTGCGGGAAAGCGAATGACGAAAAAAAGGAAACAACGGCAACCGCCAATAGTGGCAAAATAATCACGGATATGGCTGGACGCCGGGTCGCACTGCCGTCAAAAATACAAAAAGTGTATCCGGTATCGCCCGTAGAGGCGGTATTGCTGTATACCATCGATCCACGGTTGCTGGCCGGATGGAGTTATCATATGGGGTCCGACCAAGTAGGTTATATATTGCCTCAATACCGGAATTTGCCGGTTATTGGCTGGCTTTCCCGCGGGTCGACCGGCAATGTGGAAGAAGTTATGAAAACGGCACCGGATCTCATTTTAATGGTAAGTGAGATCAATAAAGCTAATAAGGATTACGCGGATGAACTGCAGCAATTGACAAAAATTCCTGTTGTTTTTCTTGATAACAGTATGACCAAAATGGATCAAACCTATTCGATGGCCGGCAAGGTTCTGGAACGTGAAGAGCATGCCGCTGATCTTGCAGCTTATTGCCGGGAAACAATGGAAATGGTGGACGCAAAGAAAGTTCGGTTAGCGGGCCGTGACCCCGTAACGGTATATTATGCCGAAGGACGCCGTGGCTTGGAAACCGAACCAAGAGGATCCTGGCATGCAGAGATTATTGAGTATGTTGGCGGGAAAAATGTCGCAGATCCTAACTTGCCGGGAACTACGAGCATTGGGCGCAGCCCGGTATCCATGGAACAAGTAATGGCCTGGAACCCGGAAGTCATCTTGATCGGCTATTTCCGTGACGGAGAAAGCAGCAGTTTCCCGTCCATCATGAACGAAAAAGAATGGCGCGATGTTCGTGCGGTCCAGGACAGGCGAGTATACGAAATTCCTACCGGTCCGTTTAACTGGTTTGACCGGCCTCCGGCAGTGAGCCGCCAAATCGGTATTCGCTGGGTAGCGAATTTATTGTATCCGGATGTATACCCGTTTGAGTTTCGTTCGGAAGTAAAACGATTTTATTCGTTGTTTTACCACTATCAACTTTCCGAGAAGGAGTTGGATGAGCTGGCGGCCGGAGCGCAGCGAAAGTGAAATGGCAATTGCAGGTGTAATTCTTTCATCACGATAGACGAAAAGGAGCGATAAGAATGGGGAATATTGATTCGGCTGACTGGAAAATGGTTGTTGAATTTCATGGACATGTCTGTCCAGGCTTGGCCACCGGGTACCGACTAGCGAAAGCGGCGTTGGCTGCGTTAGGTTATGCAAATCCGGACGAAGGGGATTTGGTAACGATCGCCGAGAGCGATCGCTGCACTATCGACCCCTTTCAAATTGTGTTGGGCTGTACCGTTGGTAAAGGAAAGATGTATACCAATCTCACCGGAAAACAGGCTTTTACGGTGGGATGCCGTAAGAGCGGCAAGGCGGTGCGAGTGATCCAATTGCCTTACGAATATTCGGCGGAAAGCAATGCTTTGACGCAAAAAGTGATGAGCGGCAACGCTTCCGATGCGGAATACCGACGCTATAAAAGCGAGCGTGGAGCACGAATACATGAAATTTTGACCATGCCGGACGCGGAGTTGTTAAAAGTAGAACCAGTTGTTGCCACCTTGCCGGAAAAAGAAATGATTTTCAACTCGCCATGTTGTGAATATTGCGGGGAACAAGTGATGGAACCATGGACAAGAATGCGTGAAGGGAAAATTGCCTGCATCGCCTGCGCGACACCGGTAAAACGGTAGATGAACAGCGGGCGGAAAGAGACGGTGTGTATGGGAGGCAGTCTAACAACGCAGCAAGAGGAGAAACCGTCTGTGATAAACAGGGTTGATGTTTTTAGAACCTTACGGACTCACACAGGGTTGCTAAAAATAATGGGCATACTGATTGTGTTGCTGGGTGCGTTTTTCGGTTCGTTTTTGCTGGGACGCTATCCAGTGGCGCCGGACATGGTATTGGCTGTTTTGTTTTCCAAAGTATTCAGTTTACCGCAAGTGTGGACAGACACGGTGGAAACGGTTGTATTAAAGATCCGGTTGCCGCGGATTGTTGCGGCGTTGCTCGTTGGAGGAGCTTTGTCCGTTTCCGGCGCAGCCTATCAAAACTTGTTCCGCAATCCGTTGGTATCGCCTTCGATATTGGGTGCTTCCTGGGGCGCCGCTTTTGGCGCTGTGTTGGGTATGATCCTCCATTTATCCTGGATCTGGGTGGAAGCGGCTGCGTTTGTTTTCGGATTGGCGGCGGTATTTTGCGCCATTGCGGTCAGTTCTTATTTTGGCAATAAATCCACGATTTCGTTGGTATTGGCGGGTATCGTGGTTTCGGCGTTCTTTCAGGCGCTTGTATCTTCGTTGAAGTATTTGGCGGATCCGATGAATACGCTGCCGGAAATTAGTTTTTGGCTGATGGGCGGACTTTCCAAAGTCAGGGAGCAGGATGTAATATGGTCGCTTGTCCCCATCCTTGTTCCGATTGGAATACTGTATTCTATGCGGTGGCAGATCAATGTTTTGAGTATTGGCGAAGAAGAAGCGAGGACGCTGGGGGTCGATGTCCGACGGACCCGGTTCATTGTAATAGCTTGTGCTACCCTTTTAGCAGCTGCGGCAACCAGTATTGGGGGGATCATCCAGTGGGTGGGGTTGTTAATCCCACATGTAGCCCGCATGTTGTTCGGCGCAAATTTTGCTGTTGTCCTTCCGGCGTCGTTGGTATTGGGCGGAACCTATTTATTGGTTATGGACAATCTCAGCCGGAGCATCGCTTCGTTGGAAATTCAGGTCGGCGTTCTTACAGCATTAATTGGCGCGCCGTTCTTTGTTTTTTTGCTGGCAAGAGCTAAAAAAGGTTGGGGATGATCATGAGATCATAAAGAAAATGAAGGGAGGTGAGGGCCTCTCTGTGACGGTATAGCCATTGATGCGGCAATCCGGTTATCGGCAGAGGATTTGTTTGGAAGAGAGAGCTGCATCAATATTTGTTTTGTAAAGGAGGGGATGAACATTGCTTGCGGTAGAAAATTTGAGTTTCGGCTATTCATCAGCCGGGGATCTGCTTTCCAATTTGTCTTTTTCAGTGGAACAGGGAGACGTTGTATGCCTTTTGGGCCCGAATGGCGCTGGTAAAACAACGTTGCTCCGTTGTTTGTTAGGTGTCCTTAAGGTGCGAACCGGCAGTGTAAAAATCAGAGGGCGAAAAATTAATGAAATATCGGCGCGGGAATTAGCAAAAGATATAGCCTATGTGCCGCAAGCGGCAACGACTGTATTTCCACACCGGGTGCTGGATATTGTTGTTATGGGGCGGACGCCGCATGTTGCATTTTCTGCTGTTCCGACGGATGAAGACTATGCCTTGGCTAAAACGGCGTTGTCCGAACTTGGAATATTGCAGTTGGCGGATAATTTGTTTAGCCGCATTAGCGGCGGAGAAAGACAATTGACCTTGATCGCCCGCGCATTAGTGCAGAAAGCCAAATTGTTTGTTATGGACGAACCGACATCCAGTTTGGATTACGGAAACCAAGTCCGCATATTGCGCGTCATCGATAAACTGGCGAACCAAGGATATTCCATTATTATGACATCCCATTTTCCTAATCATGCATTTTTATTGTGTAATAAAGTTTTCATTATGAAAAATGGCAAAATTACTGCGCAAGGCGCTCCGGAAGAGGTTGTTACGGATGGAATTTTGAGCGATCTTTACAAGGCAAAGGTTAAAATCGTTGAAGTAGACGATGGAACTTCCGGAAAACTAAAGGTCTGTATACCATTATTAAGTTGACGTATAAGTTTTAGCGTGCGTGAAGGCTTGAGCGTAACTTAATGAAATAGAAAATCCAGGGAGGCGTACAATGAAAAAAGGGATTCGCGGCAAAATGGCAATTCTCAATTGTCTTTTGCTGACGCTGCCCAGTATGGTTTGGGCGGCAGAAAGCACGGGTACAATTGAGGAAACAACACTGGATGAGATTGTTGTGAGTGCTGTCCACTTGGACAAATATCTGGTGACTACCACGGTGATTACTGATAAGGAGATTGAGGCCAAAGGGGCGCGGACGTTGACTGATGTGTTGGTAGATGTACCAGGACTCAACCTGCACAAGGGGAAAAAAGGCAATACTGCTGTAGATATTCGGGGAGTGACTTCATCGGATGTAAAAATTTATGTCGATGGAGTATTAGTAAATCCACTTGCTAAAATGACCAGCAGTGCGGCAGTGGATATTTCGTTAATTCCAACCAATAATATTGCTAAAATTGAAATTATTAAAGGGCCGGCTCCGGTTATTTACGGAACTGACGCCAAAGGCGGAGTTATATTAATTACTACGAAA
>JAGFXW010000280.1 GCA_017861495.1 Bacillota bacterium | reverse complement strand
CCTGATCTTGTACGGACCGCCGGGCGTGGGTAAAACCACAGCCGCCAGGCTGGTGCTGGAAGCGGCAAAAAAATTAAAATATACGCCATTTGCGGAAGATGCACCATTTGTGGAAGTAGACGGCAGCACGCTGCGCTGGGATCCGCGCGATATTACCAATCCGTTGCTGGGATCGGTGCACGACCCGATTTACCAGGGGGCTCGGCGCGATCTGGCCGATTCCGGAGTTCCGGAACCGAAACCCGGCTTGGTAACGGATGCGCATGGCGGCATTTTATTTATCGACGAAATTGGCGAGATGGATCTTATGCTGCAGAACAAGCTGCTCAAGGTATTGGAGGACAAGCGGGTGTTCTTTGATTCGGCCTATTATGACCCGGCCGATACGAATATACCCAAGTATATCCGGAAATTGTTCGAAGAGGGGGCGCCCGCTGATTTTATTTTGATTGGCGCTACGACCCGCGATGCGCAGGAGATTAGTCCGGCGATCCGGTCGCGGTGCGCGGAGATTTATTTTGAGCCGCTGACGCCGAAACACATCGAAACGATTATTGTGAACGCTGCGGCCAAATTGAAGGTCGCGTTGGATAAAGAGGTACCGGCGCTGATTGCCGAATATACCGTAGAAGGCCGCAAAGCGATTAACTTGTTGGCGGATGCGTACGGTATGGCGTTGTTCCGCGAGCAGGAATCCGAAGAAACCATGATTGCCAGCCAGGACGTATACCGTGTCGTGCAGGTAAGCAGGTTATCGCCGTATGTGAACCGGAAAGCTTCGCTGACCGCGGAAGTAGGCCGGGTTTTTGGCTTGGGCGTAGCGGGGTACTTGGGTTCTGTTCTGGAAATTGAAGCGGTTGTTTTTCCGGCTTCGGTGGAAGGGAAAGGAACCATGCGGTTTAATGATACGGCCGGCAGTATGGCCAAGGATTCCGTGTTTAATGCGGTTGCCGTATTTCGAAAAATTACCGGCAAGGATTTGGCCAATTATGATGTGCATATCAATGTGGTCGGCGGCGGGCGGATTGACGGCCCTTCGGCGGGAACTGCGATTTTGGCGGCATTGGTTTCGGCGGTTACGCAACGGCCGATTCGTCAGGATGTGGCCATTACCGGCGAAATATCGATCCAGGGGAAGGTAAAAATGGTCGGCGGCGTCTACGAAAAAGCGTACGGCGCTAAACAGGCGGGAATTACAACAATGGTCATACCGAAAGAAAATGACCGCGATATTCCGGCTGGCCATTTGGGCCTAGATATTCGTCCAGTCGAAACAGGCGAAGAGGCGTTGGAAATTTTATTTGTTGAACGGCGAGAAGGAGGACGGCCTGGTGCTTGATCGGATTCCCCCCCAAAATATTGAAGCGGAGCAGTCGGTGCTGGGAGCTATGCTGATTGAGAAGGAGGCCATCGCGAAGGTGGTTGAAATTCTACAGTCGGGAGATTTTTACCGCGAAGCGAACCGCTTGGTATTCCAAGCGATTTTGGATTTATTCAACCGCAATGACGGAGTGGATATGATTACCGTCATTGAAGTGCTGCGTAAAGAGGACAAGTTGGAGGCTGCCGGCGGCATAGCGTATATTACTTCGCTGGCCAACAGCGTGCCAACCGCGGCCAACGTTGTGTATCATGCCCGGATTGTGGAAGAAAAATCCTTGCTGCGGCAACTGATCCACGCGGCGACGAATATTGCCGGCATGGGTTATGACGCCAACGATGAAGTTCCTCTGATCTTGGACAGTGCGGAAAAAATGATTTTGGATGTGGCCGGACGCAAGGTTGGCCACGATTTTACGCCGATTAAAAATATACTGTTGGACACATTCACTAAAATTGAAGGATTGTACGCTTCAAAAGGCGGAATTACCGGTTTGCCGACTGGGTTTAAGGACTTAGATAAATTGATGTCCGGTTTGCAGCCGTCCGATCTGGTTTTAATTGCCGCCCGCCCCAGTATGGGAAAAACGGCGTTTGTGTTGAACATTGCCCAGCATGTGGCGATTAAGGAAAAACAACCGGTAGCCTTTTTCAGCCTGGAGATGTCTAAAGAACAATTGGTACAGCGGATGCTGTGTGCGGAAGCGCCGATTGACGCGCAGCGGTTGCGGAACGGCGATTTGGAAGAAAACGATTGGAAAAAATTAGTTGTTGCGGCTGACCGTCTTTCTTCGGCGCCGATTTATATTGACGATACAGCCGGCATCTCTGTTGTGGAAATGCGGGCCAAGGCCCGGCGGCTGAAGATTGAACACGGCCTGAAACTGATCGTTATTGACTATCTGCAGTTGATGCAGGGCGGAACTTCCGGCAAGGGAGAGAACCGCCAGCAGGAGATTTCCGAAATATCCCGGTTTTTAAAATCGTTGGCGAGAGAGTTGGATGTGCCGGTTCTTGCTTTGTCGCAGTTAAGCCGTCAAGTAGAGAGCCGTCAGGTTAAACGGCCGATGCTGAGCGACCTGCGTGAGTCGGGTTCTTTGGAGCAAGATGCCGATATCGTTACTTTTTTATACCGGGAGGATTACTACGATCCGGACACGGAGAAGAAAAATATTACCGAGGTGATTGTGGCCAAACACCGGAACGGACCGGTCGATACGGTACAGCTTTTCTTCCACAAACAGTTTACCAAGTTTCAGGATTTATCAAAAATGAACATGTAATTTTGTATCGTTTGTACTTATCGCATGGTCGAGAATTATCGTTTGCGGCGATGCGTAAATGGTCAATCCGAATAGTATAAAAATTTGCAAGCTACAGAGAAAGTAGCGATGGTGTTACCGGAAGAAAAAAATGGTGCCGACTGATGTTGGCGGCATTTTTTCTTTGTAGCAGGAAAGATTCACTGAATTCATGCTCCGAAAGGGGCTTTTTTCTTTATTTATAACGGATTGCAGAGAGATTTCCGAACATTATTTATTGTTTATAAGAAAATATTCGCTTTAATTCATTGACACATTTTTAGCAAGATGATATTATTATCAAGGGAAAAATGTGTATAGTATGAGCAACTCAAATAGAAGAGGTCTAAAAACCCCTATTTGAGTTATTTTTGTGAAATGAGGTTACCTCAAAGAAGTATCTGCCGGCGGGAGAGTTGGAAGATTAGTTTGCTCTGGTATATTTTCTGCGCAGATACTATCATGACCCGGTTTGAATAAAAAGGAGTGGGGAACATGTCAGCTATCGTCGTTATTGGAACCCAATGGGGAGATGAAGGAAAAGGCAAAATCGTCGATTATTTGGCCGAACAGGC
>JAGFXW010000279.1 GCA_017861495.1 Bacillota bacterium | reverse complement strand
AATTTCATTGCTTTTCCCTCCGATTTGATTTTGGCATATTACGAAATTTTCCCTAATTCGAATGTTTCATGTAAAGCCTTCACTGCTTTTTCTACATCCATTTTTTTAATCAGAGCAGAAATGGTAGCGTCAGAATCTACTGTTTGCAGGATTGCAATATTATTTAATACCAATGCCTCAACAAAACTGGCCATTACACCGGGTACTTCCCTCATTCCGCCTCCAACTACCGAGACCTTTGCACAGTTGGGTTCAGCTTGTATGGAATAGCCGAGTTGCTGCAATACAGTAACTGCTTGTTCTAAATTATCTTGATGGAGTGTGAACCGTATTTCGCCGGGATTGATGTTGATCAGATCAACGTTAATCCCACGTTCTGCCAGCGCTTTAAAAACACTGAAACTGGCTTGCTGGGAATGTGCTGGTCCTAATTGAACCGTCAGTTGGGCAATCGATTGAAGATAAGTTACTCCCGTAGCAATACGATCGGTTACAGTTTGTTCTGCTCCGGCATCTTCAGAAGAAATATTGGTAATTAATGTGCCCGGCGCATCCGAAAAGGTTGATTTAATTACCAGCGGAATATTCTTTTGCATCGCGATTTCCACCGCGCGGGGATGGATTACTTTTGCGCCTTGATGAGCTAACTGGCAGATTTCTTCATAACTAACCGTATCGAGAATTTTAGCATCGTTTACGATGCGGGGATCCGCAGTCATAATTCCATCCACATCCGTGTAAATCTCCACCTTTTCCGCTCCCAGCGCAGCTCCCAGCGCCGAAGCTGAAGTATCGCTGCCCCCGCGTCCCAAGGTAGTGAAAAGTCCATCCATCGTCATTCCTTGAAAACCACAGACAACCGGAATCTTGCCCTCTTCCACATAACCAAGAAGAGTAGCAGGGTTTATTTGTAAAATGCGAGCATTATTGAAATGATCATCTGTAGTAATGCCGGCTTGCCCGCCGGTCAAAGCAATGGCATCCAGACCTGCCGCTTGCAACGTCGCCGCCATAACTACAGCAGATATAATTTCACCGCAAATCATGATTTGGTCCAATTCCCGCGAAGCGACGTTCTTGTTGGTTGATTTTACCAAGTTCAACAATGTATCGGTTGCATAGGGATCCCCTTTTCGTCCCATCGCAGAAACTACAACTACCGGACTATATCCCTGCGCACATGCTTTGGCAATTTTTTGTGCTGCAAGTTGGCGAGTCTCCGCTGAAACCACCGAAGTTCCGCCGAATTTTTGTACAATTAACTGCATTCGTATTATCCCCTTAGATCATGTTATTTTCGATCATATATTCAGCGATCTGCAAAGCATTTAATGCCGCGCCTTTGCGAATTTGATCTCCGACTACCCATAAGTTCAAGCCATTCGATATTGAATTGTCTTTACGAACCCGGCCAACAAAAACTTCATCTTGATTGGATGTAAATAATGGCATCGGGTAAACCATTTCTGCCGGTTCATCCTGAACGATCACTCCGGGAAACGCGGCCAATGCTGCTCGGGCCGCTTCAACAGAAAGAGGGCCATCCAATTCAATATTCACTGATTCGGAATGACTGCGATAAACCGGAACACGAATCGTTGTAGCAGTAATCCCGATGTTGTAATCATTGAGAATTTTATGGGTTTCATTTACCATCTTCATTTCTTCTTTTGTATACCCGTCATCAAGGAAAACATCAATTTGCGGTAACAGATTAAATGCGATTGGATAATGTTTGGGCAAAGATGCACTCGGAAGAATATTCGCTTCCATAGGTTTATTTTCTATGGATGCTTTGACCTGGGCATTCAATTCGTCAATCGCTTCTTTACCGGCACCGGACACAGCCTGGTAAGTAGAAACCACAATCCGTTTAATTTTCACCTGATCATAGATCGGTTTTAATGCCATAACCATAATAATCGTTGAGCAATTCGGATTGGCAATAATTCCTTTATGGTCACGAATGGCTTCCGGGTTCACTTCCGGAACAACCAAAGGAACTTCCGGATCCATCCGGAACGCGCTTGAATTGTCAATGACAACAGCACCATGCCGCACTGCTGCCGGTGCAAACGTTTTACTGGCAGATCCACCTGCGAACAGGGCGATTTGCACGTCACGGAAAGAATCTTCTGTAGCTTCTTCTACCGTATATGTCTTTCCCATGAAATCTATTTTTTTACCGGCTGAACGGCTCGAAGCCAATAATTTTAATTCCTGAAAAGGGAAATTGCGTTCTTCGATTAAATTTAAAAATTCTTGACCTACTGCGCCGGTAGCGCCTAAAATTGCAACGTTATATTTTTTCAAAATAAACATCCTCCCTGTTTCTTCATCTTTACATCATTAGTGATTCTAGTCCATAAATCAAGCCATCAGCAGTTAAAACGTTTTTACAAGCTAATAAAACGCCAGGCATAAACGATTCACGGGAAATAGAATCATGCCGGATTGTCAGTGTTTGTCCTGTGCCGCCAAAAATAACTTCCTGGTGGGCAACATAACCAGGCAGCCGGACACTATGCAAGCGTATACCGGCTAATTCACCGCCACGGGCTCCGGTTAGTTTTTCCACTTCGTCGGGGTGGCCTTGTTGCATAGAACCTCGTTTGTCGGCAATTAGCTTGGCGGTGAGTAATGCCGTGCCGGACGGGGCGTCTAATTTTTGATCGTGATGCATTTCGATGATTTCAACATGCGGTAAAAACTTTGCAGCCTCTTGCGCCAATTTCATCATCAAAACTGCTCCTACAGAAAAATTGGGCGATATCAGAGCGTTCGTATTCCACTTGGCGCATAATTCACGAACTTCTTGCACATCTGTTTCTGATAAGCCGGTAGTACCGACAACAGGGGCAACTCCCATGCTAAGGGCTACACGAATGTTGGCCAGTACAGATTGTGGATTAGTAAAATCAACCATGATTTGCGGTTTTGTTTTTTCGATTACAGTTTGCAAATCATTGCCGACTATGATTCCGGTTTGGCCGACTCCGATTAAATTGCCGATATCATCATATCCTGTACGAACATCCACTGCCCCAACGACGGTGAGTTCATTGTCGTTATATACTGCTTTTAAGACTTCTCTGCCCATCTTTCCATATGCGCCGCATACCATTACTCTTATCATAAATACCCCTCCTGAATTTTTCTACGACATAGAAACAAAAAGAGCGCCGTGAGCAAAATCTCACGGCCGCCCTGTAAACAAGCTGCCAAAAAGGATAAAAGAAAAGTAAGTCTTTCTTTGT
>JAGFXW010000084.1 GCA_017861495.1 Bacillota bacterium | reverse complement strand
CGGTATCCACCGGCGCCGGCTGCAAAGTAATTGTAACCGGTTTCCCGGAATGCAAGCCAATTCCGGTGTATGTTACGGAATTTGTAATCGTTGCCTGATTTTGCAAATTTTTTCCTCCCAAGCGTATCTGTCGCAAGGGCGGCAGATTGCCAACAAATAATGAGACCCGCTGAAAAAGCCTTGGCTGCAAGTGCGCCGCAGGCGGACTTTTGCAACGGTCTTCCAGACAATACTATACTATAGTATATCGGAAAAGTTTTTTTCCTGCAAGAGCAACCCGTCACGTTCTTCGCTCGCAAAAAAAGTAACCACCCTGTAATCATGTACAGTCGGAGACTATCCATAAGTGAAGGTCAAGCGACATAAATGAGCCTTGGGTTCGGAAGGATTATAGTCGTTCCGAACCCTTAGAGCGAACTTAAGACTGAGGCTCGAAATCTTTGATTTCGCGAAGCCGAAGTTTCCCTTTAGGGTTTCGAGTCTTACCGCCTATTAACGAAGTGTTACAGGCGGTTAACGAGATGAGTCGAGGTCTGCTTATACGTTACGGCTCTTCTGACGAGCATTTTTTCAGCAGTTGTGCAACCAGATGATATCCATAAGCGAAGGTCAAGCATCAGTATAATATTTGCTTGTACGTAACCGCTTTTCTGACGGGCTTGTTTTTCAGCGATTGTACAGCCGGATACTATCCATAAGCCGAGGTCAAGCGACAGAGTCGAGGCGTTGGATAGTATCCGGCGCTCATCGCTCTTCTGTCAGCCTGGTTTTCCAACGGTTGTGCAGCCAAAACCATTCCTGCGGGTAGCTGCGGATATGGTCTTCGACTAAACCGGTCAAACTCTGCATCATTTTCTGGACATCGCCTTCCCGATCGGCTGTTTTTTCCATTTGGATCGGCTCCTGGATTTCAATAACGTGTCGGCCGTCTGCTTCACTATGGATAAATAGTGGCACAATCGGCACATTTTGCATCCGGGCCATCACAGCGGCGCCTTTCGGCGTGGAAGCCGGACGGCCGAAAAAATCGACAAACGTGCCGTCCTGACGGGCATCCTGGTCAATCAACAACCCAACGATCGCGCCATCGGCCAAAGTACGCAGGATCGAGCGGACATCCGTCTTGTAAATAATTTTCATTCCGGCAGCCGTCCGGCATTCATTGATAAACCGGTCGACAGCAGAGTTATGCTGCTTCAAAGCAACTCCTACCATGGGAAATCCATGCAGTGATAAGGCCGGACCAATCAGTTCCCAGTTTCCGCTGTGGGCCGTGATTACAATCACTCCCCGGCCGGCCGCCTGCGCCTGCCGCAAGTGTTCCATTCCTACAATCCGGCTCACCAGCTGCGGCAAGGTATTCAAGGTCAGGCCGGGTAAGCATAGCATTTCCAATAACAAGCGTCCGAACCGGACGGCGCTGGCTTTGGCAACAGCATACGACTCCGGTTGGTCCAATTTCAAGCTCAATTGGATATTGGTTTGCGCCATTTTTTTCCGTTTACGCGGCACAAGGGGCCACACGGCCCGGCCCAGCAAATCGCCAAGCCTGCAGCGGACGGATAATGACAAGCGCGGCGCAATTTTGCTCAACGCTTTCAAAAAAGTATACACCATGCTGGTATCGACTCCTTATTTCCCTAACCTAAATTTTTTACTTTGTGAACGTAACGCCGGTATAAAAATGATGGTTATACCAACCGGCATCCATTTTCAAGCCGGGCAGCAACGCCAACCGCGCGCCATAATTCATTCTGTGTCCATCAAATTCCAGAAGCAAGGTGGTTGCCGGAAAAACATTATTACCAGTCACTGCGCTGAGCGGGTTCCAAGTCTTCTCTAGTCCGGCGAATACACCATCAAACCGGCCATTGCCGGCGCCGACGTGAATACGCATCCCAAACGGCAAGCCTTTACTGGCAACGGCAAACAAAGACCGCTGCCCGCCGTGAATACTGTTTTCTGCGCCAATCGCCAGACCGGGCTTCAGCAACTGTTCGGACAACAACGAATATTTTACATTAAGCAAGGTGTCCGACCCTTGCCGGGTGTTATGAAAATTGGCTGCGCCAACTTCCAGTCCCTCTGCTACACTGACTGCCAATGTACCGGTTGTTGTATCCTCCATACGAAAATAGCCCAGTGAAAACTGGCCGTCCCGCAAAACATCCGCGCTGGGATTTCCGATCATGCCGGTTGTACCGTAGACAGTCGGGGCTGCAGCGGCAGCTTGTGGAACTGCTGCTAAAACTGCGGCACAAAGTAAAAATGTAAAAAACTGTTTCAATTTAAAAGCCTCCCTGCTTCTCGTAAAGGTTAATATAATGATACAGCCTGTCCCAAGACAGGCTGTAAAGATTACTCTTCTGTTTTCGCGGCAAGTGCATCCAGGCGTTTTTCCAACATGCGGATCTTTTTCTGGTATTCCGGCAGCTTGGCCAAGGCAGCCTGGGACCGCAGCCATTCGGCATGCGGGCGGGCCGGAAAACCGGCAAAAAAGGATCCTCCCGGAACATCGCTGATGATCCCGGAACGAGCGGCAAACACACAATTGTCGCCAATCTTCAAATGCCCCGCCGTACCGGCCTGTCCGGCAAAGGTCACATTATTGCCTACCGTCACACTGCCGGAAATCCCCGTTTGCGCAACAAAAAAGCAATTTTCGCCAATCACATCATTATGCGCAATATGCACCAAATTATCAATTTTTGTTCCCCGCCGGACAATCGTACTGCCGGTTGTTGCCCGGTCGATTGCCGTATTGCAGCCGACCTCCACATCATCTTCCAGAACCACATTTCCTACTTGCGGAACCTTGCGGTGCCGCCCTTCTATTGTCACAAAACCAAAACCGTCGCCGCCGATGACTGCGCCGCTGTTGAGAAGTACACGTTCCCCAATGCGGCAGCCCTCGCGAACCGTCACGTTCGGATAAATTAACGTATCGGCGCCAATGACCGTATCCGCCCCGATAAAAACATGGGGGTAAATAACCACGTTATCGCCGATGACAGCGCCGTCTTCGATGACTACATAGGCCATAATCGCCGTATTTTCGCCCATCCGAACGTTCTCACCAATCACAGCGGTGGGATGAATTTCGCGTTTCACAGCGGGCCGGGGTGCAAAAATTTCCAGCAAATGGGCAAATGCAATTCTCGGATTGGCCACCCGGATCGCCGGTTTGGTAAACTGGGTTTCCGTTTCAGGAATAATCACGGCACCGGCAGAGGATTCCGCCGCTTTCGCCAAATGCGGCGCAACAGCAAACGTAATCTGCCCCGTTCCGGCTTCTTCAATGTTGGTTACTCCTGTAATTTCCAATTCCCCATTACCCAGCACACTGCCGCCAATGAGTTCGGCAATTTCGAATAATGTCTTTTTCAAGGGTACCCCTCCGTACCTGTCTGCAGGTTACTGCATTTTTTGTTTCAGGTCATCCGTAATATCAATGCCGCCTTGGGCAACGCCATTTTTATATAAAATAACTCCCAGGTTTTTTTCTTTCGCAACTTGCTGCAGAGCCTGTTTTAAGCTTGCATCAACCTGGCCTTCCAATTCCTGTTTGGTTTTCATGAACTCTGTGTAAGCCTTTTCCTGCTTTTTTTGAAATTCTTCCGGTGTGGAAGAAGCCTGCTCTTTTTCCAGTTGCTCGCTCATCGTTTTGCCGGTTGCGTTCAACTGTTCCTGTAATTGTTTTACCTTGGGGCTCTCTGTCATGACCTTATTCATATCGACTACGCCAATTCCTGGCGCAGCGCTGCTGCAGCCGCTGATCATTGCCGTCATCGCAAACGCAGCCAATACCAGCGCCACAGTGAGCATTTTTTTCATTTTCGACATATCCGTTCTTTCCTCCCGTTGCCCTTTCTTATTTTTTGAATTCAGCAATTACCGCATCGGTAATATCGACTGCGCCGCTGTTGACCAAAACATTGGCAAGCACCACATCGAGCTGTTTGGAAACCGCTATTTTTGCCGCTTTATCACGGATATCCCGCACCATTTCGTCTTGCAGCCCGGCAATTTTTTGTTGGTTTTGATCCGCCCGGGCTTGCAGCTCGGACAAACCGTCTATGGCCAGCGCGGAAGCGGGTGAAAAAGAACCGGCAGATGCCTGCTTCATTTTCTCGGCCTCCTTGACAGCCAATTCCGCCTGCAGTTGTTGCGCAAACATTGCCAACTCCTGCTCGCCTGCCGTTTGTTGCGGCGCCAGCTTGGTTGCCATTTGCGCGGACAAGCGCTGCGCGTATGCAGTCAGCCGCGCCAACCGCGCCTTTTCAAGCCGGTCAGCATCTTGCTGCAAGGTTCTTTTTTCTTCCTCGGTTAGCTGAAGTACACGCAGTTTCAATTGGATATTGATCAATTGCGGTTGAAATTCCCGATCCGTCTCTTCTTCAAACAGCTTCATTTGGGCCATACTGTCCTGTCGGGCCTGAACAAATGCTTTTTCCATCCTGGCGTTGATCTCGTTCTGTTTAGCGGCCATACGAATTTGAAATTCATGTTCCAGCGTTTTTTTGATACCCGCAGCGGCAATATTGGCGTCCACAATTGAATTTCCCGCTGCCTGCGCCGCCAAGGACTGTCGTTGTTGGATCTGAAGAAGCACGGTATTGAGTTCTTTTTGTAATCCGGCCGTTTTCGGATAGTTAGGATGGTCCTGGATTGCTTTTTGCATATCAATTACCCCAAAGGAATTGACTACAGGCGCGGATGGTTTTGTTTCCTCCAGGGCCGGCTTCTTGGCGCAGCCGGATGACAGAAACAATGCTGTCAACAGGAAAAGCCCAATGTATATAAGCTTTCTTCGCACCAATTCACCCTCTTTCAGTCAAGAGCCGAGCACAGTTGGCACCGGCTCGGCTTTTGTCTCTATTGTCTATTTACCGGTAAGCTTTTTCATAACATCATCGGTAATGTCCTGACCACCGTATACTACATTGTTTTTATCCAATACAACCACTAATCCCTTAGCATCGGCAACCGCTTTGATTGCTGCCGTTACTTTGTCAAGGATCGGCGTGAGCAGCTCTTGCTGTTTCAGGCTCAACCGTTGCTGTACCTGCGCATAATATTCCTGTTTTTCCTTATCATTCATTGTAGCTGTTTTTTCATCAAAATCCTTCTTGGCTTGCTCTACCTCTGCTTGCATGGTTGCCTGGGCAGTTGCCATGTCCGGATGCTGTGTTACAAGCAATTGCTGATTGACAACGCCAACATTGGAAGACGGAGCAGCACTGGCAACTTTACTTCCTGCCGTCTGGGATACAGCGATACCAACTACTCCCAACATAAAAAAGGCTACAATCCCTAGTGCGATAATTTTGGCATTTTTCTTGTTTTTAAACATGAATTTTACTCCTTCTTTCTTGCCCTTTGGCAAAAATTTGTCTTTTTCATTATAACAGGCGGTACGAAACTATTCAACTGGTTTCCATGAGTTTTGCTTGGCTACAGGTCCCCTACCAGACGCAGCCAATTGTCATGGTTGGTTATGATATATTCCAGACTGATAAAATCATGCAGCCGGTAGCGGAAGCCGATTTCATTTTGCTCTGCTGCCGGCGTACGTTCCAGCCGCAAGCTCCAATCATGCGACAAAGGCTGATTCAGGCAAAGGACCGCCTGGTCATCCGTTATATTGTATTTCACACCGACATGGGTGTTTGCCCCAAACCGGTGGAAAACGCCAGGCATAAATTGCCAGGCTATCTGGCTGGGGAAAAAGACGACCTCCATATACGCTTCGTCCCGTTTGCCTATGTATTTCCCTGCATGCAGCTGCACGGCCGTATTATCCTTCTGCCGTCCCATATCCAAATGGCCTTCCAACGTGACTCTATAGCGATCCGTTTCTGCATCCAGCAGCACTCTTGCTTCCCGGCCCGGTTCAAGAACCGGCGTCAAAGTAAGCTCGTACTTCCGGACGGCAGGCAATTGGGAAGCCTTCTGCTGCATTCGGCTGGTAAAATAGGAAAGGTGACGTTCCACGAAAGCTACCGGCAACCCCCGGAGTTCTCCGGCGGTTGCCTCTACATCCGACCGTGCAGTAAGCAGCAGTACATTAGGAATGGTTTTGGAGCGCAAGGAAACTTGTACATCCTGGACGACCGGCCCTTGCGGCAGCAGCGAAATTTTCACCACCGTCAACGGTCCTGGCACAATCTCAATGCCCGCACGAAAGTCCGGCAGCTGCGCTTCCAAGTATTCACGCAGCAAGGTCTTTGACATACTGCCGGCCCAGTCTACCGCATCAATCGGCAAACCAAACAGCAGATTGCGGACCTTTTCGTTTACATCCCCAAGGTCTTGCCGTACCAGGTCAGCAGACGCCGCCGATATAGTGCCGTAATCCATCTCCACAGAAATATCGCGTACGGTATCGCCCCAAGGCACCAGTGTAATGGCAATCTCCGTCTGTGATCCCGGCCGGATCGACACCTCCTGAACCATATAGCCGACAAGAACCCGGTCGAATACCTCCTGGACCACCTTTTCATACGCAGCTTGTTTTTCAGTGATATCGTTGACCGTCTTGCCCAGCAAAACGTGCTCACCTACAGCAATAACACTATTCGTCATCCGTTTTGCAATCCGCGCCGGCGGCATCACTTCTGAAGTGATACTGACAGCGATGCTGTCGACTGTTTCAGGCGCTGCAACCGCAGGCGCCGGAAAGGCACTCAGGCAAACAACAACAACCCATAAAACAAGTTGCCGGTACCCATCAAGCGTAATGGATCACCTCCTTGAAGAGAAGATCCAGGTTGCAAAACCTGGATCTTTGCATTGTTTAAAATTGTCCGCCAAAACTGAAGTGGAATTTCCCGCCTTGTTCGCCTTTGGCAAAATCCAGACGGATGGGTCCCAGCGGCGAATTAATGCGCACGCCGGTGCCGATTGCATAATGCAGGCTGCTGTCCATATTGTAAGCTTCGCTGCCCCAAGCATTACCCACATCGCCAAAGAATACACCATCCACCTTCTTGGCAAGCGGGAAACGGTATTCTGCCGTCGCCGCAACCATTTTTGTCCCTTTAAACTGGTCGTCTTCGTAGCCACGCAGCGTCTCCGCCCCGCCAACCGCAAACAGCTGGCTTTCCGGAAGCGTACCGGTTGCGTAGCCGCCAATAAAGCGCAATGCAACAGTTTGCGCATGGCCTACCTTGATATAGTTACGATTTTCTATAATATATTTATTGAAATCAAAATCTCCGCCCAAACCCTTGCCGGCAAATTCCGCTGACACGGAAAAGCGTTTGCCTTCGGTGGCATTATACACATTATCCCGGTTATCGAAGACCCGGCTAAATATCACACTGCGGGTGAGGCCAAAATTATTTTTTAAGTAATCAGCCCCATACGTCTTCCCATCCGATTGCACGCCTTCTGCGCCATAATCAATCGGCGCACCAGCACTATCGACATTCTCCAGCCAGGTATCCTCATTGTTTTTCAGCGTAATGTAATTTTGAATAAACTCGCCGGCCGGCCGGCCCAGCATGAGATCCCAGCCATGCCGTTCCTTATAATACGTTGATTTCAAACTGCCATTGGAGTAATAGTCGCTGTACTCATTCGTCATATCATAAAGATTGACGCTAAGCGATGTTTGTTTCGAATCCAGCCATGGTTTGGTGTAGCTGAAGGAGTAGTTGGGCGTATTGCTGATATCGCTGGCGTTGCCGCCAAACTCCCAATGCACCTTCATCTTGTCACCAATTCCACGAAAATTATTGTCCCCGACTTCGATAATTCCAATCATCCCGTCCGATTCGCTGTAACCGCCGCCGATAGAAAAGAAGCCCGTCTTTTGTTCTACAACATCAGTCTCCAATATTACAGCATTGGGATTGCGGCCCGGGTTCAATTTCATATTCACATCTTCAAAAAAGCCCAAATTATAGACTTTTTGCATACTGCGACGTGCATCCTTGGCATTGAACGGTTCACCGACCTTGACCTTCATTTCCCGGGTTATGACATAACTTTTCGTCTTATCATTCCCTTTCACAACAATTCCTTCCAGGGTCCCTTCATTGATCGCGATCGATAGGACACCCTGGGGCGAAATGGACACATCACTGACTTTCGTCAGGACAAATCCCTGGTCATGGTAATACTGTTCAACCGCCCGCATGTTTTCATTCAAGGTTTTACTGTTTAAAATTTGGCCTTTTTTGACTGTTATCAGTTTGCTAATTTGTTCCGTCGTGACTTTCGTATTGCCTTTTACCACGATATCCATCAAAATCGGATTTTCCATCACCTGGTAAGTCACGGCAACGCCTTCCGGAACTTCTGTAAAATTAGATGTTACGTCAAAAAAATAACCCAAATCATAAATAGCCTGCATGTCTTGCTTAATCTTGTCAGCCGCCAAACTATCGCCGGGACGAACCTTTACAACAGCCAACACAGTGCTCGTTGGCACAAAATTGGCGCCAGTCACTGCTACAGAGGTCACCGTCTTACCGGTAAAATCTGCTGCCGCAACCGGTCCAGCAGAAACCAGACATAAACTGATGCTTAAGAATACAGCCATCAGCAGGTGACCATAGCCTCGTTTTTTACTCATGCATTCCCTCCTTATTCACATTATTGGCCGCGCAATGATTTTCCGGCCGTCCGGACAAGATCCTGCATCTGGTCCGGCGTTAATACCACATCCT
>JAGFXW010000083.1 GCA_017861495.1 Bacillota bacterium | reverse complement strand
TTTATTACGAGCCGGGATCACCACTTCATAACCGGCTTTCATCAGATTTTTGCACATGGGCTTGCCCATAATGCCAAGCCCTATAAATCCTATTTTCATTTTTCATCGCTCCTGAGTATTATTTATGATTATCAAACTACAAAACCAAAGTTTCTTTTCTTAATAGGTTCGTTACTTAATTTTTATCTTCAATTTTAAGTTCGAAGCGTTTGATCTCTCCTACGATCAGCAAGTAAGAAAGGGCGCCTAAGATTCCCATGGCTCCTACAAACACCAACGCTCCATTGAAGGATCCAGTCTCTTTCAGAATATAACCGATTGCAATCGGTGTTACGATACTGGCGATATTGCCGGCAAAGTTAAATATCCCGCCGCTGAGGCCTACCATCTCCTTCGGCGATGTATCACTAATAACTACCCAGCCCAGAGCACCAAAACCCTTAGCAAAGAACGCCAGGGACATGACAGCAATAACAACAGACTCCGTCTGCACGTAATTCGCCAGGATAATCGTACCGGATAAAACCAGGCCGATAATGATCGGCGTCTTCCGGGCCAAGGTGAGTGAATAACCCCGTCTAAGCAGCCAATCGGAAACAATCCCACCTGACAAACCGCCGATAAAGCCGCAGATGGCCGGAATGGAAGCAATTAATCCTACCTTGAGGATGGACATCCCTTTTGCCTGTACCAGGTAGGTCGGGAACCAGGTTAGGAAAAACCAGGTGATTGTATTCAGGCAAAACTGTCCTAAATAGATGCCAATCATCATCCGATTCGTAATCAAAGATTGAATATAAGACCATTTGATCGTCGTTTTCTTATCCCCTAGTTTCGCCAATCCGCCGCCGGACTGAATATATTCCAATTCTTCAGCGTTCACACTGGGATGACGACTGGGATCTTTAATTACTTTAAACCAAATCAATGCCATCACAATCCCAACCAGACCCATGGCAAAAAATACATGCCGCCAGCCAAAAGCAACCAGTATCCATCCCATCAAAGGATTGAAAGCCGCCAAGGCGAAATATTGGGCCGAATTGAAAATAGCCGAAGCCACTCCACGCTCATGGGTAGGAAACCACATCGTGGTAATACGGCTGTTAGCCGGAAAAGCCGGTGCTTCCGCCACACCCATCAGAAAGCGTAAGCCAAAGAGGGTTGCAAAGGCTCCGAGGCCAAACAAAAATCCTGTCATACCTTGAAGAAAGGTGAAAAAAGACCATAGAAACAGGCCCGTTCCATAAACCACTTTGGCACCAAATTTATCCAACGTCCAACCGCCAGGAATCTGCAACGCAGTATACGACCAGCCAAAAGCCGAAAAAGCATAACCCATAGTTACGGCATCGAGCCCTAAATCCTTACGCATGGCCGGTGCAGCCATCGATAAGGTGGCCCGGTCTACATAATTCAAAGTTGTAACAATAAACAGCATGGCCAAGATAAAATAACGGACATTCGTTTTTTTTGCGCTGTTCAAAATCATTTCACTCACAAAAAATTCCTCCCTATTTCTATTATGCAAGGGTTTATCAGGTCACAGGCGCCGGGTTGAACAAGCACAAATCATTGTGCAGTCCCCACTGGTCGGCCCAGGTTTTTTTCTTGCCACTGGCTACATCCAACATCAACCGGAATAGTTCCCAGCCCACTTCTTCGATCGTAGCCTCACCGGTTGCAATGGTTCCGGCGTTCACATCGATGAGATCCGGCCACTGTTCTGCCAGTGCGTTACGAGTACCCACTTTAATCACCGGCGCCATAGCCAAACCGTACGGTGTTCCACGGCCGGTCGTGAAGACCTGCAGGGTAATCCCTGATGCGACTTGCAAAGTGCCGCAGACAAAATCACTCGCCGGTGTCGCCGCATACGTTAATCCTTTTTTTCTTACCCGTTCGCCTGGCGACAACACATCCACGATAGCGCTGCTGCCGGACTTCACGATGGAACCCAAGGCTTTTTCCACGATGTTGGCCAAACCGCCTTTTTTATTCCCCGGCGTCGTATTGGCGCTGCGGTCCACTTCGCCCAGTTCAAGATAATGATCGTACCATTTCATCTCCCTGATCATGGCGCGGCCCACTTCCTCATTGATCGTCCGGGAAGTCAGCAGTTCCACCGCGTCCCGAACCTCGGTGACTTCAGAGAACATGACCGCCGCTCCGGCTCGAACGAGCAAATCTGCCGCATAGCCCACCGCCGGATTGGCCGTAACCCCGGATAAAGCGTCGCTGCCGCCGCACTGCAGACCTACTACCAAGTCAGAAACCGGACAAGTCACACGTTGTCGTTTATTTAATCTAATAAGGCGCTCTTCCGCTTCCGCCAGGATCACTTCCACCATTTTCTTGAAGCCTTGATGATCCTGGAGAGAAATGATATTGTCTTTGTCGCCGTTCGGTGACAAAACTTCCGGCAACAATTTTTCACAACCTAAACCAACAATGAAAACTTCGCCGCCAAAATTCGGATTCAGCGCAATATTTTTGACCGTTCGAATCGGAATTTTTGCCTCGGGGGCATTGATGGCTACACCACAACCATAATTATGCTTCAAAGCCACCACATCATCCACATTGGGATATTTAGGCAACAGTTCTTCTTTGATTCTTCGTAACGCATAATCCAGAACACCAACCACGCACTGGACACTGGTAGTAATGCCGAGAATATTCTTCGTCCCAACACTGCCGTCCGCATTGCGATAGCCTTCAAAAGTGTATCCTTCCAAAGGCGGCTGGGGCAGCGGCACTTTATCCGCCAGCGGCATTTCATCCAATTCCGGAGCCTTCGGCATGATCACTAACGATTCCTCAATCCAGCTTCCTTTTGCGATCGGTTGCTTTGCATAACCGATTACTTCTCCGTAGCGGATAATCGCTTCATTTTGCGCCAAATCAACTAAGGCTACTTTGTGTCCCTGGGGCACATGTTCCCGAAGGGTAAGACCGTCGGAAAAAACCGTTCCGACAGGTTGTCCGCCAGCATTTACAACCACTGCGACATTATCTTCAGACTTCATTTTAATGTACAAGGGCTTTTCATGACGCTCCGCACTCATGTCCATAGCTTTTCCTCTTCCTCCTTAGCACCTATTGCGCTATTTGCATCTGTCCATTAATATAGCAATTTTCGTGCCAATCTTAAAACAGCGAACATATCCCGCTTTTGCCGTGCGGCAACAATAAAAAACCGCAACAAATGCGGCAGCAACAACCACAATCGTTGCATTGAACTCCTGCCAAATGCTACAATAAGGGTAACCGTACATGTACTTTACAGCAAAGGGGTGGTTGTTGTTTGTCCAGAATCGCTTTTATCGCTCCCGATAAACGGCTTTTTTATCAGGGACAAAAAATAATCCAGGAACTCGGTCTGCAAAATTCGGTCGAACTGCATTTGGCACGATTAAATCGAGGCATAAAATTAGCCAAAAAACTGGAGCACGAAGATGTGGATGTTATTGTTTGCCGGGGCGGCACCGCCCAGGTGATCATAGATTCCGGCGTACGAATACCCGTGGTGGAAATCGCGATCACCGGCCAGGATTTAGCCCAGGTGTTTTACGAAGCCAAAAGGGCTACCGGGGAAGCCCGGCCCAAAGTAGCCGTTCTGGCTTACAAAAACATGATCTACGATATCGAAGTATTGTCCCGCATCCTGGAAATTGATTTAACAATTTACCCCCTGGTAAAAGCAGATGATATCCCTACACAAATTGACGCCGTGTCGAAAACCGATACGAAAATTGTGGTAGGCGGCAGGAAAACAATTCTCCTGGCCGAAAAAGCCGGTTTAATTGGCCTGCCCATCAGTTCCGGTGATTTTTCCGTACGCAATGCCTTTTTGGAAGCGCAAAAAATCGTCATGGGCCGTCAAATCGAAAAAGAGCAGGCCCAGGAATTCAAAACCTTGGTCGATCATTCTACCGAAGGGATTATCAGCATCAATACCGATCAAGTTATCAAAGTGTTCAACCCTACTGCCGAAAGATTGTTGCAACAATCAGCCAAAGACATTTTGGGACGAACAATCGCCGCAACCCTGCCATTCATCCATGTCGAATCCTGCTTAAAAGACGGCCTGGAAACCGTCGGGCAAGTCCGGCAGCTTGGCCCAATATGGATCAGCTTCAGCATCGCTCCAATTCGCGTCGACGAGAGGATCACCGGTGCCATTATCACTTTCCAAGACATAACCAGGATTCAGGAGATGGAGGCAAAAATACGCAACGAAGTACTGGCCAGACGAATGATTGCTGAACATCGTTTCGCTGACATTTTAGGCGTATCTCCCCAAATTACCGAAGTCAAACGAATCGCCCATGAAATAGCAGCCGTCGACGCTACCGTCTTGATTTACGGAGAAACAGGCACAGGCAAAGAATTTTTCGCCCAAAGTATTCATAATTCCAGCCCCCGCGGCAACGGTCCCTTTGTAGCGGTAAACTGCGCCGCCTTACCGCCAAACCTCCTGGAGAGTGAATTGTTCGGTTATGTGGAAGGCGCCTTTACCGGGGCAACCAAGAAAGGCAAGCAAGGCTTGTTTGAAATGGCCCATCGCGGAACCATTTTTCTTGATGAGATTTCCGAAATGGATAAATACGGCCAAAGCCGCTTATTACGTGTATTACAGGAAAAACAGGTCATGCGTCTGGGGGATGACAAATACATCCCTGTGGATATTCGTATTATTGCCGCTACAAATAAAAATTTATTGCAGCTTGTCAAGGATGGACAATTTCGCCAGGACCTATTCTATCGCCTTAAAGTGCTGACAATAAAACTTCCCCCGTTACGGAAACGATCCGGCGATATACAAGAACTCGCCAACCACTTTCTCGATCGTTTCAACCTGCGCCATCATAAGCACCTGGAATTCACAGCAACCGCCCTCAATGCCATCGCCAACTACAACTGGCCCGGCAATGTCAGGGAACTGATGTACTTCATCGAACGGTTGGTTGTTATTTGCAGGGAAAAGAAGATTACCGCCACTATGGTACAACATTATTGGGAAGACAGCGAATTCTCCGCTTCAGCCGATCTCGAAGCTTCAACCGTTGTCCCGGAATCGGAAGCAGAACGGATTATCCATACCCTGGAAGAGTGCAGCTCGAACATCACCCAAGCCGCAGCCCGTCTCGGAATGGACCGAACCACCTTGTACCGCAAGCTCAAAGCCTACAAGATTGAAGTCAAAAAAACGTATTGAAAGTTCTGCCTGAAAACAGGAACAGGGTTGTATTGAAATCTGGATTTCAATACAACCCTGTTCCTATTCCTATCGGGAGCTGGATTAACTTATCCGCCTTGGAACTATTTTCTCCATTTCACTGGCAATATGCTTCAGACAATCAGCATTTCGGGCACGTCACTTATTTTGCGCTAAAGCAGACAGACAGTCCTTACAAACATTTTTCCCTTTAAAATTGATAACCTCGTTGCCATTTCCACATAAGATACATGAACAATTCGGCTCGTACTTCCGGAGAATAATGCGATCGTTGTCGACATAGATTTCCAATGCATCTTTTTCGGCAATATTGAGTGTACGACGCAACTCAATAGGGAGAACCACTCTTCCCAGTTCATCAACCTTGCGAACAATTCCTGTGGATTTCATAATTAAACAGTCTCCTTTACTATAAGTTTATTTTGCAATGCCCCTTCTCTATAAAGAGTATCTTTTACGCAAATTACACCTTGAAAACATTCTTCGGTTTTGACTCTAACAGCACTCGTCTTTTCAAAAAACATACCACAAAAATTAAACACTAGCCTCTCGAAAGAAGGTTAGTGCTTAAAAATCATTGCTTTAAAGCAGCAACCTGGCAATCATAGACTGAGGGTCCTTAGATCCAAGGCTTTGCGTCCCCGTTTTTCAACGAGTTTGCCAATATAAATAGTCTCAAAGAAATTTTACAATATTTTTACATATTTTGCAATACAATCTTATTTTAAAAATATTTTATGAATTGAGCAAGGAAAAACGGCCCTGACTGGGGTTACCAAGTTTACCGGTTCCACCATGCAAAAAAGAAAGAATCATTATTTTCATAACTATCCCCATCGTCACGGATAAAAATAAATACACCGTCACGCATAAACCCTACACTGACCAGCTCGTCTGAATCGTTGTAAAATAACACCGCATCCGTTACATGTTTGTTATGATACCAGAACCCTTCGCCACGCCATTGATATGGATGCAGTCCGGGAAAGCGGCCGGCCCATTCGTCATGGTCAATACGCTCCCCATAATACCGTTCGTGTGAGTCGTGCCAACCAAAAGGAAATGACCCTTCAAATTGTCTTTCCGAGTGACGCCAGTTTTCGTTATCGTATGCTGAATTTGACCAATCGTGATGCCCTTGTTGATAATCCCGCTGGTCTTCATGTTGTTGTTGATCCTGGTGATGATTTTCTTGACGCTGCTGGTTATCATTTTGTTTTTCTTGATGTTGCTGCTGTTTATGGTTCTTTTGTTGATCGTTGTCTTGCCCTTTATTGGCAGCAAACGATATCGAAGATACACTTAACAGGAACAAGACTAATAACGGTATTAAAAATTTACGCATTTCATAACCTCCCCCGATCATTTATCAATAATATACCATAAAAATGTGACAAAACAGTGAATAATTTGTGACGTTTCAATGAAAAAACCTCAATATGTGAGAAGCCAAAATTCTTAATCTATCGATTTTTTATGGGGAAAATACGCATCGACAGCATTGTCATTCAATATCATACCAAGCAGTATTGCAGCAGCTGTATCCAAGTCATATTCTCGATTGTCAGCTAAATTTAACCGTTGATTAAAGTCCATCAGCCGGTTGATGCGTTTTTCACCTAAGATTAAAATTTCAACTTTGACTTGATCCATGGTTTACGCCCCTTTCGCTTAAATAAAACAAAAAACACCATCCTCTGTCACAGAAGGCAAGTGCTTAAAATCACTTCTTTAAGCGGCAACCTGGCAATCATAGACTATCGTCCTTAGACCCACGGCTTTGCGTCCTTACCTTTCGGCAAGTTTGCTCAATATTGTATTTTAAAGAAATTTTATAACATTTTTACATATATTGCAATATATATTTGTATGACGTTTCCATTTATGTTAGATCACTTAATTTTCCCATTTTTAGGTTTGTTGCTACTGTAAAAAGCAGAATAGCAAGATTTTGTGGTTTTTAGACCGTTTTTGAACAAAAAAAGCGCCACAGGGCTCATAAATCCTTGTAGTGCCTATGTTTGCATATGGCGGGGTTAGGCAGACTCGAACTGCATACCTCTTCGACGTCCATTCTGAGAAACGAGCTTTCACTAAGTGTGACTGGTTATGAAAACCTAGCAATGGCCGCACTTTCACGACATGTGAGTGATGAGTACCACCATGAAAATTCGGCGTTTTTCAACTGCATTGTCGTCAAACTCCATTTGTGCACTGCTTAATACGACAGCATTGTCAACATGATCACGAAAGCCGCAGTAAGCGAATATAATCCTTTTGCGCCGCTAAAACCTGTTCGGCTATGAAAATTATATCATGTAGACACTCAAAGGCAGCCAATAAATGCTAAAAAATTGTATAGAACTAGCTTTGAAATAGAAAAATGCCACCAAAATTAATTCTATTTTGTATAAATGTTCAATCCAATCTTAATTTCTTCCCGTCCTGGCACCGGCTGATTGCCTTCTGTACTAGCAACAATCGTACTTTTACCGCTGCTTGATTTTCCAAACCTCTGTGAAAGATCAACCGTTATTGTCAACTTATCGCCATCAACGGTCATTTCGACATTTTTCATAATCTTCTCCCCTTTTATTGATCCAAATTTACAAAACCGTATTGAAAACATTGTGATTAACAGCAGTTCTGTTATAATCATTTCTATTAATTTAATCATAGCAATTCAATAACTTAATCTATCAAAATATCGCCGCACATTACAACATAATACTCCTGTTCACAAAAAAACGGGCTTTTTATCGTATTCTACATTGGAAGAAAATTCCCTTTTATATTTTTCTTTTTCATAAACATTTGCAATGGGTCCTTCGCCATGATCATTGTAATCTCTTTGCCAAAAATACTACTGCCATCTTTCCAAAATTCGCATACTATTGTTTTCTTTTCATGTTAGATAATTGATTTTAAAAACATAGACCACGTGCATTGACCACCTTCGAAAACTGCACACATATGTGCATATGGGGATGATAAAATGGAAAAAGAACAATCTTCAAAATGAACATTATCAGAGCAAACATATCCGCCACTCCCTTGTGCCGAAGAAAGCATTATCGTTAACCGCATACTTTATTACCAGTATTGCCGCTCCATTTGTTTTACCTTTGCGGCAATGGCTGTCCGCAGTTCTATAGGCTCTAGAACTTGCACTGCCGGCCATGATCCGTTCCTGGGCCATGCGCAACACAGGAGCCAGCGGCGTTTTATAACGGGTAAAAAAGGTTACGTTTTGTGCGATGACGGAAAGCAATGCTTGCATTTCTTGGGCAAAAATCTGCGGAATTTTGTCTGTATCTTCGATAAGGAAAGCTATTTCGTCAAGTAAAATATTATCAATAGTGCTAACAGCACTACATAAATAATAATTCAAGGGCTGCAGAAGTTACGCAATGTTTTCCATAACCTCATTTTACTC
>JAGFXW010000278.1 GCA_017861495.1 Bacillota bacterium | reverse complement strand
CCGAATAGATCCAGATTCCTGCCATTATTCTTTCCTCCTTTTACAGTACGCCTTCTTTTGTGAGGCTGGCAACCAAGCTAGCCACTTTATCCGCTGGAGTTCCATCTTTGTAAATGACGTTTTTACGACTCATCACAAAGCCTTTTACACTTTTTACTTTGTTTTTGGCTGTCGTTTCTTCCGCCGTCAAGCCCAAATCGGCAACACTCCATTCGGTGGTCGGTTTTTTGGCTGCACCAAGAACTTGTTTCAGACTAGGAATCCGTGGTTTGTTGATTTCCGGCAGCAAAGTGACGACCACCGGGAACGGTACCGTAACCTCTTCCGTGCAGTCACCGATTTTCCGGGTCGCAACAACTTTGTCGCCTTCGATTTTCATTTCCGAAACGAACGTGATGGCAGGAATTCCGAGCAAGGTAGCAACCCGTGGGCCTACTTGCTGGGCATAAGTATCTGAAGCTCCTTCACCACAGAGAATGACATCGTATTGGCCAATTTTTTTCAAAGCAGCGGCAAGTACGTTCGCTGTTACGAATGCATCTGCGCTGTTCGCCAGGTCGTCGTTCACCCAGTACGCTTTGGCCGGGCCGCGGGACAACGCATCTTTTAGCGACTGCTTGGCGTTGCCGCTGCCAAACGTAAGACTCGCTACTTCCGCTCCGCTCTTTTCCCCTTGCAATACTGCTTCTTCGATAGCATTGCGATCATAATCGCTGATTTTTGATTTCGCCCGGCTTGTGTCAAGGTCCAAATTACCAGGATTGATTTTGATATCCTGTTCGTCCAGAACCCATTTGTAGCATGCGATGATTGTAGGCATAAAACCGCTCCTTTTTTTAAAAATAAGGGGGAAGGTGGTCCCCACACAACCCCCTGCTTTAATTTATTACTTGGCAAACTTTCCGCTGAAAGCCGGCTTGCGTTTTTCAACAAACGCCGTCATGCCTTCTTTTTGATCTTCACTGGCAAAACAGGTTCCGAATATGTAAGCTTCGTACTGCATAGCATTCGGGATATCCATTTCCATACCGCGATTGATCGCATCTTTGGCTAAATTTACTGCAACCGAACTTTTCTTCACAATCCTACCGGCAATTGCTTTTGCTTCTTCCAACAAAACATCCGGCGCGACTACTTTTTGGACCAATCCGACCCGCAACGCTTCTTGCGCATCAATAATGTCCGCCGTATAAATCAAAAGTTTAGCCATTCCCCGTCCTACCAACCGAGCCAAACGCTGCGTACCACCAAAGCCGGGAACGATACCCAGACCGACCTCCGGTTGGCCAAATTTAGCCGCATCCGATGCAATCCGAACATCACAGGCCATGGCAATTTCGCATCCTCCGCCCAAGGCAAAACCATGGACAGCAGCAATCACCGGTTTCACAAATTGTTCAATTTTCGTGAACACCCCTTGGCCTTTCTCCGCAAACAGCTTGCCCTCCAGTACGTTCATATCTTTCATTTGCGTAATATCGGCACCGGCCACAAACGCTTTATCGCCGCCGCCTGTTAATATTACCACCTTAACGCTGTCTTGCACAGCCAATTCATCAAACGCTGCGGACAAATCGTCCAGCACATCGCTGTTGAGGGCGTTCAATGCTTTCGGCCGGTTAATCGTCACCACCGCAATACCGTTCTCTTCCGCAATTAATAAATTATTATATTCTTTCACTGGATCTTCCTCCTTTATTTAAGAATATCGATCGATAAATTCATCGGTTCCTCTTTAAAGATTCGAGCATCCATCAATTTGAGATTCGGCGATACGGTTACTTTGGCATCGACTTGCGCCAAAACATCCCGTTCCAAGTCAATTCCCGGAGCGATCTCAGTCAGAACTAAACCTGATGGTTCCAATTGGAACACAGCGCGTTCCGTAATATACGTAACCGGCTGATTAATAGAACGGGCATATTTTCCACTGAAAGTAACCTGTTCTACTGCCGGAATAAATTTCTTCGCTTTTCCTTCCTTCTCGATCGCTAGTTTGCCGCCCTGAACCGCCACTTTCAAGCCTCCAGCGGTGAAGGTTCCGCAGAACACAACTTTTTTTGCATTTTGCGTGATATTGATAAAACCACCGCAGCCTGCTACTTTCGGTCCGAACTTGCTGACATTTAAATTCCCTTCGCTGTCAACTTGGGCAATCCCTAAGCAGGTAATGTCCAAATTACCCCCGTCATAAAAATCAAACATATATGTATGGTCAACCATTGCTTCCGCATTGACGGTTGCGCCGAAACTGCTGCCGCTGGCCGGAACGCCGCCGAAACCACCCGATTCTACAGTCAGCGTCAATAAATGGCCGATGCCTTCTTCTGCTGCCACGGAAGCAACCCCTTCCGGAACACCGATGCCTAAATTGGCTTTACAATTCGGAACCAGTTCCATCGCTGCCCGGCGCGCAATGATTTTTCGTTCATCCAAAACCATCGGCGCAAGTGCGCTTAACGGCATTTTCACTTCACCGGTATAGGTTGGATTATAATATTCGCCGCTCGTTTGCTTAAACGTGCCAACATCGCCAACCACGACATAATCCACCAGCAAACCGGGAACTTTGATTGTTCTGGGATCCAATGTTCCTTTGGCAGCCAATCGTTCTACTTCGGCAATAACAATGCCACCTTTGGCTTTGGCTGCCCCGGCAATTGAAATCGCCTCACAGAATACCGCTTCCCGTTCCATGGTCAGGTTTCCGTTTTCATCGGCCGTACTCGCGCGGATTAACGCAACATCCAGCGGGAACGCTTTATAAAATAGATACTCTTCACCATCTACATTCATAACTTGCACAATATCTTTTGTCGTTTTTGCATTCAGCTTGCCGCCTTGCATGCGGGGATCGACGAATGTCCCTAATCCAACCTTGCTTAAAATTCCCGGTTTTTTGCCCGCTGCCGCCCGAAATAGATGGGCCACAACCCCCTGGGGCAAATTGTACGCTTCTATTGCATTATCGTTGATCAGCGGCGCTAAACGCGGGGCCAGGCCATAGTGGCCGCCAATCACTCTTTGCAGCATGCCGGGATTTCCATAGTGATTGCTACCCATCGTTTTTCCGTCACCAATTCCTGCACTGAACTGAATCGTCAAATTACAAGGATGACCCGTCGTTAAAAAACTCTCTTCTAATGCGATGCTCAAGGTTTCCGGATGGTCAATGCTGGCGAAACCAGTCATCCCGATCATATCTCCGTCTTTCACCAAACGAACCGCTTCTTCTTTGGTAATTAACTTCATAGTAAATCCTCCTTTAGCC
>JAGFXW010000277.1 GCA_017861495.1 Bacillota bacterium | reverse complement strand
CTGGAATCCCAGAATTCAAGCAATCTGCAAAGAGGGCAAAACTTGATTATACTTCAGGTTTTGCTCTTTTTTTATCCACCATCTTGTTTGACGCTTACAACCTTTCTGGTTTCCCAGCGGTATTTGTCTCGTAGTTCTTTGGCAGGAAGAGTGAGGAGTGGTTCTTGTTTCAATGCCTCCAGCGGAATTTGACCAGTTGTTCCGTGTATCTTGGTGTCAACTTTTTGACACCAAGCGATTGCCTGCCGGTTCAAGTCATCGACATCCCGGAATTGACGGACGGGCAAAAAGTTGTCCTTTACGTATTCCACGAGACGTTCCACTTTGCCCTTGGTTTGCGGCCTTCGTGGGTGGCAGACTTTTGGCAGAAATCCCATGTCAGAAGCAAAATCCTCAAAGCGTTTATTCCACAATGGCTTACCGGCTTCGCTACCGTCAATGACGGTTTTCATTCTGTCCGTCAAGACGATTTGTGGTATACCGGCGAAATATTCAAAGGCATTCACTATGCATCGCAGCAAGCTGTAAAAGTCACAGCGCTTGGTAAATTCAACATATTTGGTTCTTGAACTGCCTAGGATCATGACAAATGCCGGCGTTTTATGGACTGTGCCACGCTCATCGATGTAGTGAACGATGCCCCAGTCCATCTGAGCCTGATTGCCAGGTGGTGTTTCATAACGCCGCACTGCCGGCGAATTTCTCGCCGGGCACATTCCTTGCACATAATCTTTGATGATGGTGATGCCACCGTCGTAACCAATGGCTTGTAGCCGCTCACGTATTACTATGCAGTTAAAAATCCCATTTTCGATCATCTTGTCGATGACCGGTTTGTATGGATCTAGTTTAGACGGTTTTGTCCGGCCTTTCAAACCGTGATCTTTTGGGCACTCGGAAACATACTTCTTTACGGTGTTTTTAGAGATGCCTATTTCCTTGCCAATTGCATATGGAGATTGACCAGATTGCGCCTTTTGTCTTATCATAAGAATTAGCCCACTCCTTATCATTTTTGCTACCTCATTGGTGATCTCGTCAATCCCAATGGTAGCTTATGGTTTGGTGTGGGTCAATTTCTTTCCGGCGCTATGGGTCAATTATAGCCCGGCGGTGACACCTTTTTAGTATGAACTAAACACGCCTGAAACAAATAGCTTGTCCTAATATTCTCTCACCACTTCACTCACCTCAACCATCCTTATAAATTCGGCCCGGTACCCTTGCGTATCGGGTCCTTTTGCGCTTCGGGCCAGATCCAGAACTTGCTGGTAGGAAGAGTTGGCTTTGAATTCGGAGTTGCGGAGCAGCATGGCGTATTCGGCAACGGCTGCGGCAAAGCGGAAATTATCCGATTGCAAGCAGTTTTCTGCGAAAGGTTTTACCTGTTTGGTGAAGAGGGTGCTGGTATTTTTATTCGGCTTTTTATAGCGTACTTTCACCTGCAGCAGATCTTCGCTAGGGATAACGGTTGGTTTCTGATAAACCAGCGGATCGACGGAAACACCGCTTTCTTCCGAGTCTGCCGGAACAATCTCATACAGTGCAGTTACGGAGTGTCCGGCGCCCATATCGCCGGCATCTTTTTTGTCATTGTTGAAGTCGCTGGCGGCAAGTGTTCGGTTTTCGTAGCCGATCAGCCGGTATTGTTTGACTTTGGCTGGGTTGAATTCAACTTGCAGTTTGACGTCTTTGGCAATGGTATATAGGGTACCGGCCAGTTGACTGCCGAGAACCTTCTTGGCTTCCATGGCGTTGTCGATATAGGCGTAGTTGCCGTTGCCCTTGTCGGCTAATGTTTCCATTTTGTTGTCCTTGATATTGCTCATGCCGAAGCCGAGGACGCTGAGGAAAATTCCGTCGTCCCGCCGTTCTTCAATCAGGCGGCTCAGTTCGCCTTCACTGCTGACGCCGACGTTAAAATCTCCGTCGGTAGCTAGGATCACCCGGTTGTTGCCGCCGTCGATCAAGCTGTTTTTGGCAATTTTGTAGGCTAGTTTGATGCCTTCGCCGCCGTTGGTCGATCCGCCGGCTTGCAGGTTGTCAATCGCGGTGTGGATTCTTCCTTTTTCACTGCCGGAGGTTGCTTCCAATGATACACCGGTGTTTCCCGCATAAACCACGATGGAGACTTTGTCTTCCGGACGGAGTTGGTTGACGAGCATATGAAAGGCGGTTTTCAGGAGCGGTAGTTTGTTGGAGGCGCTCATGGAGCCGGAAACATCGATGAGGAAAACCAGGTTGCTGGGCGGGATTTCGGCCGGCTGCAGTGTTTTTCCCTGCAGGCCGATTAGAACCAGTTGATGCGCTGGGTTCCAGGGGCAGGCGCCAACTTCGGTCGTTAAGGAGAATGGATGATCGCCTGTAGGCTGCGGATAGTCATAGGTGAAATAGTTCAGCAATTCTTCCGTACGGACGGCATCGGCCGGCGGAAGCTTGCCGGAGTTGATGTAACGGCGGATATTGCTGTAAGAGGCGGTGTCCACGTCGATCGAAAAGGTGGAGAGAGCGTTGGTGGTCGCGGTTTGAAAACTGACATCGCTAATCCGGGTGTATTCTTCCGTGTTATGCGAATAGGCCGGGGTATAGTAGGCCATTTGGTTACTATAAGCTGCCGGTGCGGAGGCGTATTCGGCCCGTGCCATCATCATTCCGCCTTTGGTGAACGTACTTGGGGCGGCAGTCAGCCAATACTGTTCTTGCTCTGAAGATTTTAGAACTACGATCGTATTATTGCTGTCGTTGTGTTGGAAGGTCAGGTAATATTTTTGCTGAAGGGCTTCAATGATTTGTTCTACCGTCTGGTGTGCCGGAAGTTGTAAATCAATGACCATTTCTGCGGCTTCCGGGACGGCGATCATTCGGATCCCGCTCTGCCGGCTCAGCAGGGACAGAACGTCTTCCAGCGGCATTGCGGTTACTTCTATCGCTTGGGCCAGTTCGGTCGTTTTGAGCCGGTCTTGGAGGTCGCCCGGGGCAGCCCAGGCGGTGGTCATGGTGAGTAACAGCAGTACGGTAAGAAATAATTTTTTCATGGTCGGTTCATCTCCCTTGTCAATGTTTGTTGTTCACTGTTTTAAACGGCTGCTGTAGGTAAAAGGTAACGGCTGTCGAAAAAAACTATTTTCCCCGGGGATGTGTTACTTTTGCCAGTATTGTGCGTTGTAGTAGTAATATGGGTATCGTGATTGACGTTGACGAAGGTTTCCGTTTCCGCTTACAATGAGGTAGGAATGTTTGAAACAAAGTTGGTGACGGGATGCCGATTGATGAAACG
>JAGFXW010000082.1 GCA_017861495.1 Bacillota bacterium | reverse complement strand
CAAATATAAAACTGCGGCAGAGACCTGATATAGTCAGTCATAAAGCGAACCAATGACTCAGGATTCGTAGATCTTTCTTCCTTCAAAAAAACGATGGGATTTTGGTTCTCTTCCTGTGCGGCCAAAACTGGCTGAACCGAAAATGCCATGCACACTATGGCGATCAAGCCGACAATGATTTTCCGTTTCATACGAACCTCCTTATATTTTTCGATTTATTCAAGCTAAGAAAATACTCCACGTTCAATTCGATTCCAGAGTCTCTCTCACCACCTTTCCTTCCGGTTGCCGCTTTTCTTCCATACTTGCCGCACTCGTGAGAGGAACCTTTATCGCAGCACTGTGACGCCAAAAATAATGCAGCTATTTTCACATTCTACATTGATTTATGCCCCAAATTCGCATGGCAATCCATTATTTATTTATCCGCCTGTCATTTCCGGACCGGCAGGCGCCAAATCCCAGGTAATCGCTAATCGCCGCAAGCTCACGGTCTTGGTTGTTCGCATAGGCCGTTTCGATAGTTTGTTGCAACAGCGCTCTTTCCTTTTCGATCACAATGGCCCGCGACTCTGGCAAAACCTGCATGAGATAGTCATACATGGACTGTAACCGCCGGGTCACTTGCGGACTGTTATTCCCATACAACCGGATTTCAGTCACTGCCAACGTCACATACTCTTTCCATTCGCAAGAGGGGTACACAATGCGTACTGCCCCATCAAGGTCTTTAACGATGCCGTTATCGATCTGCCGCTGACCAAGCAGGGCCAGCAAATGTTGGATCTGGTCGATCGCCAGTACACCCGTAGTAGGATCATTGATTGCCGGTGATAACGCCTTGCTGGCAACATCAACAATAATGCGAAATCCAAACGCAGGATCTTGGTCCAATGTTCTTTCTACGTCTAACGCAACGCAACTCCACAGCGCTGCCTCAGTGATGCTTGCCGCTCCAGCGCCATGCACACAAAAGAATAGCTGCTCCTCTGCTACAAATTCCCCCACCGCAACAACAAACTCCACTACGCAATCCTGCCTCGCTGCCAGTTCAACCAATCCTGCTTGGTCAAAAGCAACAAGAACACCTGCCTTCTGATTGTTCTTGATGCTCCGGCAAGGTTTTCCCCAATACTCTTTATCTTTCTCCTGTGCTTCGGATTGCGTGGAATACGGCGTGGGGAACATGTCCTCTATGACTTGTTTTGTATCCGCTGCAACAACAGTAAGCAATTTTATCGGACGGAACGATTGGCCGACGGATTGTATGAGAACGAGAAACAAGGCAAGACTGATTAGATTCATCAGCAACGCTACGAGTACAGGCAATTCGGGAGAATGATCTTCGATCCTTCCCAAAGCAAACAGTGAGTAAGTATGGGTAAAGACGAAAACCCCTAATGCCCATCTTAGAATAGGGGTTTCAAATACCCGCGCTATTACCCGGGCTGAATATTGACTGCTGGCAATTTGTACTGCAAGCAAAATGATGCTCAGGGAAAAAACGATCAATGATAACAGTGAGGCTGGCAAAGTACCTACCAAGGCCTTTGCTCCTTCAACTCCAACTCCGAACAATCGCCACTGTGTTTGTCCGTCAATCCAGCGTATCAAAGGGGCAGCGGCCATAGCGGCTACAATCGCTGATATCGGCACGAGCGAAAAAGACTTGCGCAGAAACCGCTTCACCTTATACCGGGTATTCCAGGCCATGAACACGCTATTCATGTTTTTGCTTCACCCCGGCGGCCGTGCTGATCCGGGTAACAAGACCACGGAGAAGCAAATAGGGAACGATGGCCAAGGCTACGGCGATAATCAGCGCATGAAGCGGATATAAGCGTGGAAGCTCCAGAAATTGGTATACAAGATCCAGAACAAAGGCAAGCACAAAGACTTTGGATACAGATTTCCAACCCTCACGCAGATGTTTTTGCCGCTGATCCGGTTCGCTGAATAAAGACCAAAAATAGGGAGTCCGTCCAAGTTTCGCATCGGCAATGCCAGCTTTGACCGCGAGCAGCACAGCCACGACAGGTTGTAATAAAAACCGGAAATGCAGCGGACCATCGACCCGACCCAACAATAATTCCCCCAATTTGTTCAACAGATCCTCCATCGGCAAGCCTCCTCTAGTTTTTGCAAAAACATCTATTTTTTTCTTTGGCGCGAAACAAGCGGCACCACTCGTCATTAAGATGAGTGCCATTGGTTTGGAACATGTTCTCGATCACAGCGCCTGGATTCTTGTGGTCTTTTTGAAATTTTAATGATCCTTTTTTCGATCAAGATAGAACCGCTACCGGAAGAGGATCAGGAACGCCGCATACGCTACAGCTCCCGACAGAAACGGAATGAACCTGCCTTCCTCGCCTTTGGGCAATTCCACAATACCGGTCACCGATAACACTCCGCCGCTGACAAAACCAAATAAGAGCATCACGACGAATTTCGGCAGTTCGACCATCGTCCCCACCAACCAGCCGGCAAGACAAAAACCGGCAAGCGCGTACCGGCCAATGCGGTCGTAATCTTGTTTATGCAAATCACGGAGGCCAAAGCCAATAAGACCGAAATGCATGCTCATCGATAGTGCATAGAGTGACCGGGATAGCTCTTCTTCCGCCAAAGACCGGACAAGCAAATAGCCGATGAGACTGATATACCCGCCATAACCCAGGATTTGTACCCAAAAAGCTACTTTATTTCTATTTTTTTCTGTGTTCCCGGCTGGCAGCGGTCTCATCTCATCCAGGCCGTAGAAAAAAACAAATCCCAGCATCATTGCTAAATTTACGCCATAAGCACCCTCATAGGGCAGAAAACCCGCTTCATGGTGAAACATCATGGCGATCGTTTCAATCTCAGGCAGCAAATTCACAAATATATAAGCGATTGATGCGCCTGCCGCCGCAGACAGCGCACGTCGCCGTCCCAATGTTTTTTCTATGGAAAAGCGGCCTGTAACCATGAGTATGGCTGCCAGTACAACGGCAGTAAGGAAAGATCCGGGATCCACTAACACGCAGCTCACATCCTCTTACAGTACTTGCCATTTAAAAACGATATTTATAAAGAGCACGATGCCGACCACTAAAACTATGCAAACCAAACCAAAGTTGGGGAAAAGCAGGGCTTCTCTTGCCGTTCCGCCAAGAACTCTCCCCGTTCTATAGAACTCATACATTCCGATCGTCAGCGGCAAGGTTCCAACGACCTAGAGAAAAATGCCGACATGCCCGCCCTGCGCGGTTAACAATTTTATCGACATAGTCTCTGCCACCGATTGCAGCAATTTAACCAAGGAGCCGCCAGGATTTCTTTTAGCCGGTGCTTTCGATTGTTCGTCTTCCACCTTCACTCTTCCTAACCACGGCTATTTTTCCGCCAGAAAACTTCTCCCTGAACGTTATCCGTTTACTTAGGAAATAGAAATGTAATCTGGAAACGATAATTCCACACGGCTGCGTTCTCCGGCCGGATGGCATTGTAATAGGCTGCCAAGCTTATACTCGCCGGCTGGGCGCCGATTTTCAGCATTTGGCTGACCCCCATACCGATCGGTACCGTCCAGCGATCACCCGAAGCACGGGTGTAATCACAAGTAATGCCCGGCGAGACGGAAAGTGCCATGCCTCGGCGGTGCGGCAGATTATAGTTGACAAACGGTTGGATATACAACAGGCTTGTATATTGTCCGGACGAAGATTTATCGAAAGATCCTATATAATTTACCAATCCGCCGTAAACCCATTGTTTATCCATCTTTACAATCACTGCGGTCGGCCCGGCGCCATAGGTTTTCGTTCCGAACCGGGCATCACTCGCCGTAGGCAACTGCACGATCGGTCCCACTCCCCAAGTAGTCGAACCGGAGCTGCGCGGACTGAAAAAGAAACTTATGTTGCTGTCACCAGCGCCGGATACCGTGTTGCCTGCCGAATTCGGCAAAGACAGCAAAGGAATAATGGTTCGGGTAATTAGATTCCATTCCTTGCAGAGCTGAACCGGAACAACGGGCTGGATGTTTAACACGCGCGTCGTTCCTCCCTCTCCACCCGTATACCAATTATACTGGAACGGCACCGACATCATGTCGGCGATAGGGTTCTGTGATTTCTTGGCTAAGTCTTCCGCATCTTCAGACGGCTTATCCGCAGCCATTCCGATAACGCTTTGGACATAAAAACTTACTCCCACTACTGCAATGCTGGCTAAAATCCGTAATTTCCTTCGCATCCCTCATCCCCCTCGCTTGATCTGATTTCTTTAATCCGCAAGAACCCTTTCACCCATATCTTTAGGAGAACAAAACCTCCTTATAAAAAGCAGAGCCATCGTCGTCTCGAAAAACTTTATGGATACAAAAACCACTGAAGAAAAAACGAAGCGGTGACCTTGCCAAATATTCCGATCAGAAAGGTCATCACAAACTTCCAAAATCGAATCCGCCTTTTGTTTATGAAAATTCAACTCGGCTCAAATTTATCCGTGCCCGCGTATAAAGAAAACTGCCAGGTTGCAACGAATATATTCATTGCAACCTGGCAGTCATAAAGCCTAGGGATAGGCTTTTTAGACCCATGGCTTTGCGTCCTTGCCTTTTGGCAAGTTTGCCCATCTGTGTTCACACAATAAACAGTACACAAGAAGCATTCGGCTCGATCAATCAGTAAGTGCCCGATCCGCGCGGCAATCTTTGCTGCTCATTAACTGCTCCATATCTTGTTGTAAATACGATGGATCAATTTGTATTTTTTTGATAATTCTTATAATGATAGTATAATTATAAGAATATTTTCCAACTTTGTCAACGCATATTCCTTACAGGCGTAAGGTGGGTTCAGAATATTTTCCTGTCTGGAATTTATCCCCCCTTCTACACTGTTAATTAATACATTCGCTGTTTGAAGTTACTTTCCTTCGCCTAATACCCGATGAAAAACAAAAAAAGAAACCCGGTATAAACCGGGTTTCTTTAAGACAGTTTTTAGAAGTTGACAGTTGCAACTGTACGCCACATGTTGGTATCAGGGTTAGCACCAGGAACAGCATCAGCGCTGTCAGGTCTAACCATCGTGTAAGTGAGGTTCCAGTTGAAGTTTTTGCTGAACGCATAAGCTACGCCGATATCCCACATAGTGTAGTCAACGGCATTCTCAATGAATACGCCAGTGTGGTTGTTGAGGGAGCTGAAGCCGTTCCACATGGAAGCTCCGCCAACGTTTGCATAGTTAACAAAGAATTGTTTTGCGCCTTTTTTGTTGAGAGCTTGGTCACCAGCGATCATTTTAACATACCAGAGGCTGTCGCCAAGAATATTATTCTCATTCAGGGCATCAGCTAAATCAGAACTGTTTTTCACATATTCGCCGCCGATTGAGAACTGGTTGTTGAAGAGGTAGCTGACATTACCGTGGATCCATTTTCCAATTTCTTGATCATAAACAGGGTTGTTGAACTTGGAATAGCCAACGCCGTAAGCCAGTTTGCCGGATTTGCCATCCAATTTAACGGACTGAACGTCGAGATCGCCCAACGGATCGTTAACTCCGTTGCCAAAATTAATCCAGGTATTGTTGGCAGCCATTTTTGCGCCTTTGAGGAAACGGCCGTAGTTGCTGGTCATCGTGATGTCGCCGAATTTGTTGACGATTTTTACGCCGTCAAAGCTGTATGCACCGCTGTCCATGACAACATCATAATTGTCAATTTTCAGAGCTTGACGACCAATAGTCATGTTGACCGCACCAAGTTTCGTAGTCATGTTTACGCGGTCGATTGACATCGTGGAAGAATCTTGGCCTACGCCGCCAAAGCCTTGCCAAGTGGAGTTGGCCAAGTTAGCTTTATCCGGCTCTCTGGTTACGAAACGCATTGCAAAGCTGGTGTTGTCATCCACTTTGGCTACAGCGTCCAAACGCAGACGGTATTGCCCAATATTTACGCCATTGTGCGAATCATAAGTACCATCAGCATTTTTCTGGTAAGCATTGTCGATGGAAGTGTAACGTACTCTGAAATCACCTGCGAATTTCAGGGTAGGTTGGTTTTTTTCCAGGGCAGTTACGCGAACGCCGAGGTTGTTCAATTCAGCAGCAAATTCAGCTGCCAATTTGTCAATCATGGCTTTTTGCTCAGCATTGGCTTTGTCGGATTTCGCCATAGCTTTCGCTACGATTTGCGCCATTTCATAACGAGTCATGAGTTGGTCGCCACGGAATGTGCCATCGCCATAACCGTCAATGATACCGGCATTAGCCAGTTGGGTGATGGAACCATATGCCCAGTGTTTCGCAGGAACATCAACGAAAGGGTTGGTTGCTGCAAAAGCGGTACCGGCGATGCCGAGTACGAACACTAATGCAAGAGTTACGATAAGAGTCTTTTTCATGTGTTTGCCTCCCTAGGTTTTTATTTTTTTTGTGAGCCTAAGAAGGGGAAGCCGATTGAGTGTCCATGTTTCCTCAACTATTCCCTTTTCAAAGGTCTCTCTCATATCTTACGCCTACTTCAAGGCCTGCTCCCAGGGTACCTAAGGTGCACCTCCTTTCTTCCCCGTCAGTCCTCTTCGGCGTTAAGACCCTCCATTTTCTGACCGGCGGCAAACTCCCGGCCAGACACTTACAGTTTTAATATATTCGCTCCGACCGGAAGTTCTCCTGCTTATTTTCACGAAAAATTAAATTTATTTTCCCGCGAAATACCGCTCCGCGAGGATCACGGCGACCCAATCGTCGATCGGAACCGGCGGAGTGCGGAAACTGGTTGGCATCAACCGCCATAAACCACGGGGCGGATTTTCCCGCCAATAGCGCAGGCGGGCTTCCTCACTGGAACGATGTTCATCTACCGGCGTTACCGTGACCGTCCCAGCAGCAGTTTGCATTCCCTGCAGCAGTTTCAGCGTTTCTTTACTGGAAGTACGGTTCCCAAGAACTACAAAGGTAGTATGGTACGTCTCGGCCCAAGCCCGGACCGTCTCCGGCAAAAATTCACGGTGGATCACTTGCCGGACCAAAACACCCTGTTGTTGATCGACTACGGCAATCCCGCATTTTTCCCGGCCCGGATCAATAGCCATTACGATATCGGCCGTCATCACAACAGTTCCTTGACCACTAGCTCGACTTGCAGCGGGCCGGCCGTATAGGTATCCTCTTTTGCCTGTGCCGTGATCAGCACCTTGCCGCCCAGTTTCTGGACTTTGTTCACCGTTTCGAACAATTGCGCCCCGCTCATCATCCCTACGGTTCCCTGCAGCGGATCAGGCAGCATCCCCTTCCGCACAGCGGCCGCGTTTACTTTCTGCAGGAACTGCAGAACCGCCTCTTCGGTTTCCCGCGCATCGCCAACCTGCAAGGACTCACTATGAATGATCTGGTCCTGCGTATAAATCAGCTTATTCGGGAAAAACTCCAACCGGCCCAAGACCGGTTCACCGTACACAATATTTCCACTGGCCGATACCCTGACAATCGTATCCCCCACACTGCCAGCCAACTGGCTCACCGCTTTTTCAACCTCCGACTTACTAATCCACAAAACAGCCAGTTCTTTGTCCTTTACATTCAAGCGGGACAATAAGTTTTGGTTTGTCTGATATAACACTGCATTAATGGTTTTTTCACTTTCATCTGCCGGCTGGCCGCCCGGAACAACCGCCATACCCAAGACTTCACCGGCCCGGAAGACAACCGTCCCTTCCCGAACCACTTGAATGCCCTTTTTCAAATTCTCAGTCAATTTCGTCAAGCTGTCAACATCCGCTTGCAGCGTCGTCCGGGCCTTTGTCAGCTCGTCGACACGACCGTCCAACTGATTTTTCGTGGCCTGCAACGCGGCAATTTCTGCGTGCGATTTGTCAAGATCCGCCTGCGCCGCCGTATAATTTTCCTGTACTTGCTGCAACGCGGCCGCGGTAGTATCCCGTTCCGCTATCGCCACCAACAACTCCTCGTTGATTTCAGCCAACTGACGGCTTGTTTCCGAAACCTTTACCGTTAGCGCCGCATATTCCGCGGTCCTGGCTGCCAATGCAGCCCGCCCTGTTTCCAACTCTGCGTTTTTAACCGCCACTTCATCCGTCAGCGAATTTAATTCGGTTTTCAACGCCTGCATACCGAATAAAGCAGTCCGGACATTTTCTGAAGCGACACTAAGCACCCCCAAAGTCGATGCGGCGATCAGGATACCGGTGATGATGGTGACGATGATTGACGTATACTTGGGGCGCAAACCAAACAGGCTCAAGCGGCGTTTGCCTACCTTGGTCCCCAGTTTGTCGCCGATGTAGGCGATAAAACCGCCCATAATTGCAAGAATGGCAATCAACGTCAATCCGTATGTCATCTTCCGCTCTCCTCCGTTACATCCAATTCAATGAAAAACCGTCCGGCCGGCCGCTAGGAAGCTCTTTTCACCAAGTAGAATCCAGCCAGCAGCCCAATGATATTGGGCATCCATGCCGCCACCACGGGGTTGATGGCCGCCCCCTGCCCCAAAGCGGTAAAAACGGCCATGATAATATAATATACAAATATAATGACGATACTAAAACCCAGGCCGGTGGACGAACTGGAACGATGCGGCGACAAACCGAGCGGCGTGCCGATTAAGGCAAAAACCAGACTCGCGATCGGGATGGCGACCCGTTGGTGAAGCTCCACTTCGTAAAGGCTCGCCTTCACGTATTCACGATCCAGCACGCGGATTTGC
>JAGFXW010000081.1 GCA_017861495.1 Bacillota bacterium | reverse complement strand
AATCCCCATTGAGCTACGGCGTACACTCGATATCGCAGAAAAAGATGCACTGGAAATCTATGTCGACAACGACCGAATCATCCTCCGGAAATACGAACCGGCATGTTCGTGTGTCTTCTGTGGGAACGCAGATGAGGTCACCAACTTCAAAGGCAAAAACATTTGTAAAGAATGTCTGACTGCCATGACACAGAAATCCGTATAATAAACCGTTTCCATCTCCGAAAAAAAGACTGATCTGCCTTCGGCAATTAGTCTTTTTTGTCTTTTTTGTCTATTTTTCCGCTTCCACAACCGCTTGATAGACAATACGCTTGGGAAGCTTCCGCTGTCCGGCTACCGTCCGGATGGCGCTTTTTTTATCCATCCCTTGTGTAACCAACGCAAAAACAGCGTCTGGAATAGACTCTGAACCGACCGCGCCGACCTCCTCCTCTTCTGGTTGCGAAGAACAGCCTGCTACCACCAGAGTAAACTCGCCGCGCGGCGCATGGGTGGAAAAATGCTCCTGCAAACTGCCGATCGTTCCCCGGACAAACTGCTCAAACCGTTTTGTCAGTTCCCGCGCGGCAACGGCCGGCCGGTCACCCAATGCCTCCTGTAATTCACCCAACGTTTGCCGGAGGCGGTGAGGAGCCTCATACATAAGTAAAGTATACGGATTTTTTGCCAATTTTTCAAGGAATTCCCGGCGCTTTTTCTTGGTTTTTGGCAAAAAGCCAACAAAAGTAAACATTGTGCTGTCCAGGCCGGAACAAATCAAAGCCGACAGCGCCGCATTACAACCGGGTAAAGGGACTGCCTGAATCCCTGCTGCCAGAGCGAGCCCGACCAAATCCGTTCCCGGATCGGAAATTCCCGGCAGACCCGCATCACTCACGACAGCAATATCCTCCCCCGCTTCCAGGCGGGCAATCAATTCCGGCCCGCGAGCGGTTTTATTATGTTCATGATAGCTGATCAGCGGCGTGTGAATATCAAAGTGGGTTAATAACTGCCGCGTGTAGCGGGTATCCTCCGCCGCAATCACGTTTACTTCTTTGAGAATCCGGATTGCCCGCAGCGTCATATCTTCCAGATTGCCAATTGGCGTTGCACATAAATATAAGGTTCCTGGTTTTTCGGCCAACCGGATCACTCCCTACGTTAAACCCTGACGGTAATAGCTCTGAATTTCTTCGGAATAGGTTCCGTCACTGTTATAAACAATCAGCGGCGGCAAAACATCCAACCCGGGCTTGGCGCCGCGAACACTTTCCACCAAAAAAGCGGTCGGCTTTTTATCCGCCGCAGAGTGCACCATCCGCAGCCGCTTCGGTTCCAAACCTGCCGAGTGCAGAGCAGCAATAACCTCCGCCATTCGCTCGGGCAAATGAACCATGGCAAACCGGCCCCGGTAGCGGACAAGATAGCGGGCAGCCGCCACAACATCGCTCAAGGTCGCCGTAATTTCATGGCGGGCGCGGGCGATTCGGTCATTCGGGCTGATACGGCCATGGCCGGGCGGGCGATAAGGCGGGTTCGAAACCACCAGTTCGTATTGTCCGCCCGACAGCAATCCTTTTAGATTGCGAAAATCGGCATGCATAACAGAAAAGCGGTCAGACAACCCGTTCCAGGCCGCACTGCGTCTGGCCATGGAAGCCACGGTGGAACCAATCTCCACTCCGCTGACATGTTCAGCCCCGCGGGCCAATAATAATAAACTGACAGCCCCGGTTCCACAGCCAAGATCAACCGCCAAGGCCTTTGTCTTAATAAAAGCAAAATGGGCCAGCAGCACGGCGTCCAGAGTAAAGCAAAATTCCTGTTCGTGTTGAATAATCTTCAAACCGCCGATTACTAAGTCATCCAACCGTTCCCCGGCGTGTAATATTCTGTCTTCCATATTACTCTTTTTCCACAATTTCTTCCCAGGGAATTTCCACCTTTTTTCCTACCGCCAAAGTAACCGTAGCGGTTTTCTTCTGGGCGTTAACCATAGATACCTTTCCTTCGCCTTCGATTGTCACTACCTCTTTGCCCACTACCGGCGGCGCTATTTTTTTGCAGGCGGCGGCGGCGCTATAGGAATCACTTTCGTATTTCAAGCAGCACATCAGGCGGCCGCAAATCCCGGATATCTTGGTGGGGTTCAAGGATAGATGCTGCTCTTTGGCCATGCGGATCGAAACCGGTTCAAAGTCGCCTAAAAAAGTCGAGCAACAAAGTGACCGGCCGCAGCAGCCGATGCCGCCCATCATCTTGGCTTCATCACGCACACCAATCTGCCGGAGTTCAATCCGGGTCCGGAATACCGATGCCAGATCTTTTACCAACTCCCGAAAATCGATACGCCCCTCAGCCGTAAAGTAAAAAATAATCTTATTCACATCAAAGGTATACTCAACATCGACCAAATTCATCGGTAATTTATGGGCGCGGATTTTTTGTCCGCAAATCCGCAGCGCTTCCTCTTCCCGGGCGGCATTTTCGCGGACTTTTTGTTCGTCCTGCGGCGTAGCCAGGCGTTGAACCGCTTTTAATGGCGCGACAATCGCCGTCTCCGGTACTTCCCGCGGACCAATCACTACTTCGCCGTATTCTTGTCCACGGGCTGTTTCCACAATAACATGGTCATCCGCTTTAATCACCAGATTTCCCGGATCAAAATAGTATATTTTCCCTGCTTTTTTAAATCGAATGCCTACTACTGTTTTCATCGGCATATTTTTCCCTCCCGCTTTCGTACAGTGCCACTGTCAGCATGTTCTATGCCCGGCACCGTGCCAGCTCCTTCAATTGTATTAATAGCGCTTCATAGGCGAGACGGCTATTGGCATTGGCAGCCAGCGACCGTTCCAGGCCGTATACGGCTTGCATTGCATCCATCAGTCGTTTGGCGTCCCACCGTTCAGCCATCACACCCAACCGCTCCGTCTGATCCATATTGAACAATACATTCTGCTGCCCGCAGTTAAAGCAGCACACCAGCAAGTCCCGCAAAACAACCAATAAAAATCGCCGCCACGCTTCCGCTTCGCCGGCTTCTAATTTCGTTACCTCCACAGCTTGCTGCCAGAGCGACGGCATCCCGGCCGCAGGCAAAGCTTCCACGAAATCCAGGACCTGGTTACGCCGCTGTAAGCCGCCGGCCTGCAACAGCGCGATGGCCTGCTGTAACCGTCCTTCTCCCAGCCGGGCGCATAAATCGGCCTGGTCCGGAGAAAACCCCTTCTGTTTCAATGCATCCGCCAACACAGCCTGTGGCAGCTGTTGAAAACGAAAGATCCGGCAGCGTGATACGATGGTGGGTAGTAACGGAGCCGCAGTAGAGGCTACCAAAATAAAAACCATATATCCCGGCGGTTCTTCCAGTAATTTGAGAAAGCTGTTCGCCGCTTCCCGCGTCATCCGCTCCGCGTTTTCCAGAATACAAACCTGCCATTCCGCCGTATGGGGCGCATGCGCGGATTGGCGCTTCAAATTGCGAATCTGTTCGATTTTAATACTGGCTCCCTCAGCCCCAACCACGGTAAAATCAGGATGCCTGTCTATCGGTGCTTTCAGCAGCTCTGCTGCCAATACCCGGGCAACTGTCATTTTTCCCACGCCTGCCGGACCGGAAAACAGCATGGCATGGGGAATTTTCCCTGATGCCAGTATCGTTTGCAACATGGCAATAATCTGCACATGACCAATGATTTCGTTCCACATAAAAAACTCCCATTACCCCTTATGTATACAAATCGACCAATAACCCCCGGACTGCGTCTTGTTTTGCCAGGATATCCAATTCCCGGCCCTGGCCGGAACGGATATCTTCAGTAAGCTCCGCCAGCGTTGAATCGATCTGCTTAACAATAGTGTACACCTTTTGCCTTCCTTGCCGATCCCAGCCGGTTTGTGACTGGACTTGATACATATTGCCGACAGCTTCGCCGACAAAGCGGCGCACCAGTTCCTTGTACGCCTTCAACTCAGAAAAAGTAGGAACTTTCGCCAATTTTTTTCCTTGCGCAGTAATTTGTTCCAGCAACCCGTTCAAATGGTCCTTCGCCTGTTTATCCTGCGAATTGAGTAAATCGGCCGCGAACCGGCCAACCGTTTTTTCCGCCTTAAAGCCAGAATCAGGTTCACTCAGAATAGGTTGCGCACCCGTGCCCGTTTTGCCAATTTTCACAAGGACCTCCGCAAAAATAGTATCGATCGTTATAAGACCGATTGTTTTCATTATAAAGGGAATAAGGAAAATACGCAATCCAAGGGGCTGCCGCAAAATCACCCCTGCAGTGCACTGTCAAACAGCGCGCCCGATCACAGGCTGCTGCCCAAAACTTTGCCTCTGCCGCCTAACCGATGATGGATCGAACGACACGAATGATGTCTTCGTGGATCGCATCGATATCCCGGATTACATCTCCTTCTGTACAAGGAATTATTTTCCATTTGTATTTATTGGCAACGGCTTTGGCATTATGGTAACAGCTCGTCAAATACTCCTGGTCCCGTTCATGAATATCCTGCATTACTTCTTCGGATTTACAAGGCCGGGCCTGCAGCAATTGCCGGCTATAGGCAGGCGGCATATCGAGAAAAAACACGCAATCCGGCGCCGGCAAGCCAAACTTGACAAACTCCAAATCCCAAAGCCAGTCAAGGTAGGCGTCCCGTTCTGCCGGATCGCTGATTTTTACTGCCTGATGAATCATATTCGAAGTGGTATACCGATCGGCAATCACAAGGCCGCCCTCGTTGTAGAATGTTTCCCATTCTTTCTTGAAAGAGGCATAGCGGTCCACTGCATAAAAAGCGGAAGCGGCAAATGGGTTCACTGCATTCGGATCACTGCCGAATTCACCGCTCAGATACATTTTTATCAAAGCGGAAGAAGCGCTTTGATAGTTAGGGTATTCGACTTTGCGGACTTTTCTTCCTTCGGCCGCCAGTCTTTCATAAAGGCGCCCGGTTTGCGTAGCTTTGCCGCTGCCGTCACCCGCTTCGATAATAATCAATTTTCCCTGCATTGCAAGTCCTCCCGTCGTATCAGCATACCACTTTAATCGATATTAATGTCGAATCATCCGGCCCGGAGACGAGCAGACCGGCCGCCAACTGTTGTCGGCAATAGGCGATTATCTCGTTGGTAATCCGCTCTCCCGGGCAAAGCAGAGGAATCCCGGGCGGATAAAAAGTAATGATCTCCGCGCAAATCAAGCCGGCCGATTCGGAAAATAATACAGTCCGCGTTGACCCCAGCAACGCCTGCCGTGGTAAAACAGCCCCTTCCGGCAGCGAACAAGCGCCTGCTTGCATTATCTCCCGCACTGCGGAAAAATCGCGTTTTCCACGGCAATCGGCGGAAAGGCCGCGCAATGCTGCCAGCAACTTTTGTACGGTCTGTTCGTTATCACCAATGGTGATCAGGAAAAGAACATTATACAGATCCGTTAATTCCGCCTGGATATTATACCGTTGGCGGAGGATCTGTTCTGCCTCCACACCTGTCAATCCCAAACCGGTTACGGTTACGGTTAGCTTGGTCGGGTCCAGGGCAAAAACTCCCGGACGGCCAATTGTTTCAGACCCAAAGCAATACAGACCGGAAATCGCATTAATTTGCTGCCTGGCCCAATTCGCCAGTTTAACGGCCCGTCCAAGCAGTTCAGGACCGTCAACAGCCATCTGCATCCGGGCGACATCCAACGATGCCAGAAGCAAATAATTTGGGCTGGTCGATTGCAAGAGGCGCAGCATGGTTTTCAGTTTATCAACGCTGACTCGCACTTCCCGGCAGTGCACCATGGAACACTGGGTCATTGCCCCAAGAAGTTTGTGCGTGCTTTGAGCCACAATGTCCGCACCGGCCGACAGCGCCTGGATCGGCAGTTGTTCATGAAACCGCAAATGCGGTCCGTGCGCCTCATCGACAAGGACTGCCATATTGTTAGCGTGAACCAGCTCGATGATACTCTGGATATCGGCGGCAACGCCGTAATAGGTTGGATGAACCAGCAACACTGCTTTGGCGTCAGGATGCTGCCGGATTGCCGCTTCTACGGTTTCCAACTCCACGCCCATTGCCAAACCAAGCTCATAATCCGTCGCCGGCTGTATAAATACGGGCTGGGCGCCGCTTAAAATAATTCCGCCGATCACGGAACGGTGCGCATTGCGGGGAACAATAATTTTGTCTCCCGGTCCGGCAACGGTCAGGATCATTGCATGAATTCCGCCCGTTGTGCCGTTTACAATAAAAAAGCTGTGATCAGCTCCGTACAATTCCGCAGCCAGCTCTTGCGCCTCTTTGATGCAGGACTGAGGTTCATGCAGATCATCCAGTTCCGACATCAAGGAAACATCCATGGCCAGCGCCGCAGGACCGATCACCTCCGCCAGCAGCGGATGGATCCCTTGCCCTTGTTTATGCCCCGGGGTATGAAAGGGGGCAGCCCCTGTCTGTACATAACGCTGCATGGCCAACAACAACGGCGCATATTCTTGCCTGTCCAAAGGCGGTTCCTCCCTTACCCTCATTTTCAACCAGTCACTTTACACATTGCTGTGAATCCATTATAAAGGAACGAAAAAAATGGAGCAAGCAGGCATAGACTCAGGTACGCCTCGTTCACCCCATCTTCCAACCCATTTTGCTATTCAAGCGCAATGCAATTTATTGCATGATTTCCGTACCCTTTTGCAAAAGATAGCCAACCGCTTCCTCCTCCGGCAACGGGCAGCAGGAATAGAACCCTTGGATACAATCACAATCGCAGCCCAGTAAACGCTCAAATTGTTCTTTCGTCTCAACGCCTTCCGCAATCACTGTCATGTTCAGGCTATGCGCCATTTCGACAATCGCAGCAATGATTACCGGACGCGCTTCATCCTTCACAATCAGGTCAATGAACGTTTTGTCGATCTTTAACGTAGAAACGGGCAGACGCTGCAGATAAGTCAAGGACGAATAGCCGGTACCGAAATCATCCAACGCGGAATGAACGCCCACCGCCTTTAATGCCATCAGCTTTTGAATCGTCTCCTCAACCGAAGTCAACAACACCGTTTCCGTAATTTCCAGTTCAATTTGGCGGGGATCAACACCGACTTCCGCAAAAATATTACGGGCAAACTCGACAAAGTTACTGTTCGCCAGTTGACGAGGCGAGATATTGATCGCGACATGAATATCGCCCCGGCCGATATCTGCAAGCCGTTTGGCAAACCGGCAAGCCTCCCGCAAGACCCATTCTCCGATAGGCTGGATCAGATTGCTTTCTTCCGCCATGGCAATAAATTGCGATGGCAGAATCGGCCCCATCTCCGGATTCTTCCAGCGCAACAGCGCTTCAAACCCAAAAATTGTTCCATCCATCGTGAGCTGCGGCTGGTAATACAAATATAGTTCCTTTTTTTCAACGGCTGCGCGCAAGTGCTTAAGAAACAGCATCCGCTGGTACGCTTTTTCCTGCATGGAAACATCATACGCCGCCCATCCGCACTTGCCGGATCGTTTTGCTTCATACAAGGCCGTATCTGCGTTCTTGATGATTTCCTGAACCGTATTGCCGTCCTCCGGATACACGGCAAAGCCCAAGCTTGCCGACATATAAAAGCAGGTGTCCCCGATATCGTATTCCCTGGCCAGCGCCTGAATAATCGTATCGGCAATCCCGCCGATTTTCTCCCGGTCGCTTTCACCCGGCAGCCACACAATGAATTCATCGCCGCCAAGCCGCGAGACGAAGCCGGAAGGCCCAACAGCCTCCGTAATGTGACGGGACGCGGTAATGATGACATCATCGCCATAGCCATGGCCAAATACATCATTCACCATCTTCAAGTCATCCAAATCAATAAATAATACCGTGCCAACTTTGGCATCGCTGGTTATTTTTTTCATTTCATCGGCCAATTGCATGTACAAATTGCCCCGGTTCGGCAAACCCGTCAGAGCGTCGTAATAGGCCATCTGCTGAATTTCCTGCGTCTTTTGCCGCAATTCCTCTTCCGTACGCTTGCGTTCCCGCAGTTCCCTCTCCACCGTTTCGTACAACAAGGCGTTATCGATCGCGATCGCAGCAATATCGGCGAGGCGATCCAGCAAGTTTTCTTCTTCCACCGATGGACTATGTTGTGCATCCGTATAGCCGATACCAAGAACGCCAACCACTTTGTCCCGAACCCGCAGAGGCGAGCAGCCGATTGACAAAATAGTGGAAAATGGATACGAAAAATCAGCACCTTCCATTTTTGAATAGTCCTCCACCCACATCGGTCGCCCTTCCTGCCAAACCCGACCGCACAAAGACTCCCCCGCTTTCAGTCGAAACCCCATTCCCTCACGATAAATTCCTACCCCAATTGTCAATTCGATTTCATCGCCGTCTGCTGTCACCAAATGCAAAAAGCCATGCGGCGTATTGGTCAAAAAACAAGCCCGTTCCACAATCGCCCACAGCAGGGCATCCAAATCATGGCGCTGCATCAGCGCTAATGCCGTTTCATGCAGCGCAACCAGATATTGGTTCTGTTGACTGATGTTTTCTTCGGCTTTGATTTGTTCCTCGGTTCGCCGTTTGATCTGTCCGCGCAGCATCAAACAACCAAAAGCAACAAACACGGTGAATATAAAGGCCGTACCAAAACACATGTTTCGCCGCTGAACATAGGACGCTAACGCAATCTGTTTGTCGGTTCCCACGCTGACAATCAACGGATAGTCCTTCATTACCCTGTA
>JAGFXW010000276.1 GCA_017861495.1 Bacillota bacterium | reverse complement strand
GATCCAAATGGGATTTATCAACCGGACGCCACGCGGCCGGGTAGCGACAAAAGGTGCGTATCACCACCTTGGCTTATCGTGCGCTCCCGGTGATGAGCAAGAAAAATTATGGTAAGGGGAAAATAGCATGCGACTATTATTGCACACGTGTTGTGGACCGTGCTCCGTTTATCCGGTGAAGCATTTGCGTGGATTAGGTTATGATATTACCGGCTATTTTTTTAATCCGAACATCCATCCGTACCGGGAGTTTAAACACCGGCTGGAGACTTTGCATGAATTTGCAACGCAGGCGCAGCTTGAATTAATCACAGATCCTAATTATGCATTGGAAGATTTTTTACGCCGGGCGTTATCTGCCGATGGCGACCGGTGCCGGCCGTGCTATGAGCATCGTTTGCGGAAAACTGCCCTCTTCGCCCGTGAAAATGGGTTCGATTGTTATAGTACTACATTATTGGTCAGTCCCTATCAAAAACATGAAATGATCAGAGAAGTGGCAACAGCGATTGCAGAAGAAACGGGAATTCATTTTGAATATATTGATTTTCGTATCGGCTGGCAAGACGGTGTAACCGGCAGCAAAGAAATGGGATTGTATCGTCAGCCTTATTGTGGCTGCATCTTTAGTGAAAGAGATCGTTACTACAAACCGGGGAAGGGGAGTACCTGAGTGGCTGAGTTTGATTCTTTTGGCAAAACCTTGATGATATTGGGAGTCGTATTGTTCATTGTCGGCGCTTTATTTCATTTTGGCGGAAAAATTGGGCTTGGCCATTTACCGGGGGACATACAATTTAAGGGTGATAATTGGAGTGTTCATTTTCCGTTAATGACATCGATTATCATTAGTATTATTTTAACCATTTTATTTTCCTTGTTTAGGGGCCGGTGAGAAAGGCGGACGAAGCGAAAGTGTTAGTAACTGATTATGATTATGAGTTGCCGGAAGAATTGATTGCCCAGCATCCGCTTGAACAGCGTGATCAATCCCGGTTGATGGTATTAGACCGCTCTTGCGGAACGATTGTCCATAAAAAATTTTATGAAATTGTAGATTACCTGGAAGCAGGCGATACGCTTGTGTTTAATGACACCAGGGTCATTCCTGCGCGCCTGATGGGTCGTCGGGCGGGAACCGGCGGCAGGGTGGAAGTACTTTTGTTGCAGCGTACTTCTGGTAATGAATGGGATGTGTTGGTTCGGCCTGGAAAAAAACTGCAAATTGGTGCGGAAATTGTTTTCAGCGATGAACTTTCTTGCCAGGTTATCGACCGGACGGATTTTGGCGGACGCAAAGTACGGTTTCAATTTACCGGAGTCTTTGAAGAAATTTTAGACCGGTTGGGTGAAATGCCGTTGCCTCCGTATATTAAGGAAACGCTGGACGACAAAGAGCGCTATCAGACTGTTTATGCGCGGGAACAGGGGTCGGCGGCGGCTCCGACAGCCGGACTGCATTTTACCGAAGAATTGATGGTGAAAATTAGACAACGTGGGATTAATCTTGCCTTTGTTACCTTACATGTCGGGTTGGGGACATTTCGTCCTGTCAGTGTAGAAGACGTAACCACGCATGTGATGCATCGGGAGTTTTATTCGGTAACGGAAGAAACAGCTACACTGTTGAACCAGACGCGGCAGTCAGGACACAAAATTATTGCGGTGGGAACAACAGCCGTTCGAACTTTGGAGACTTGCTCCCAACAGGGCGTTGTAAAGGCGGGGAGCGGGTGGACCGATATTTTTATTTATCCCGGTTACCGTTTTTTAGTGGTTGACCGTATCATTACCAATTTTCATCTTCCTCAGTCAACGTTATTAATGTTGGTCAGCGCCTTTGCCGGCCGCGAAAAAATATTATCCGCCTATCGGCTGGCTGTACAGGAAAAATACCGGTTTTTTAGCTTTGGCGATGCGATGTTGATTTTATGATCGCTAGTTTTCATACGTTACTGTTTGAAGTATTTACGGGGGTGGCTTGTATTGGCGATAACCTATGAATTAATTAAACAATGTCCCCATACAGGGGCAAGGGCGGGACGCTTGCATACGCCGCACGGCGTTTATGATACGCCAATTTTTATGCCGGTTGGAACGCAGGCCACTGTTAAGGCCATGGCGCCGGAAGAACTTTCCGCGATGGGCGCCGGAGTTATTCTGAGTAACACGTACCATTTGTTTCTGCGGCCGGGCCATAAATTGGTTGAAGCCGCCGGAGGCTTGCACAAGTTTATGAATTGGGACCGGGCTATTTTAACGGATAGCGGAGGTTTTCAAGTTTTTAGTTTGGGACCGCTGCGAAAAATTACCGAAGAGGGCGTTGCTTTCCGGTCGCATATTGATGGTTCCAAACAGTTTTTGTCGCCGGAAATTGCTACACAAGTTCAAATGTCCTTGGGAGCCGATATGATTATGGCGTTTGATGAGTGTGTGCCTTATCCTGCCGATTACGAGTATGCCAAGGCGTCCACGGAACGGACGACCCGTTGGGCGGAACGCTGCCGCGCAGTGCATACGCGTAACGACCAAGCTTTATTTGGCATTGTACAGGGTGGAATGTATAAAGATTTGCGCAGCCAAAGCGCCCGTGATCTGGTTGCGATGGATTTTCCCGGCTATTCGATTGGCGGTTTGAGTGTTGGCGAACCGAAACCGTTAATGTATGAAATTTTGGATCATGTGGTTCCGGAATTGCCGGTGAACAAACCGCGTTACCTGATGGGGGTAGGGACTCCGGATTGCCTGGTTGAAGGGGTTATGCGCGGTGTGGATATGTTTGACTGTGTTTTTCCGACCCGGGTAGCCCGTAATGGCACATTGATGACCCGCCATGGGAAACTGGTAGTTAAGAACGCGGAATATGCAGAAGATTTCCGTCCGCCGGATCCGGAATGCGATTGCTATACCTGCCGGAATTATTCCCGGGCCTATATACGGCATTTGTTGAAGGCGCAAGAAATTTTCGGTCTGCGATTGACAACCACCCATAATTTGCACTTTCTTCTTGATTTCATGAAAAAAATGCGCGAGGCGATCCTCAATGATGAATTCGTGAATTTTCGTCGTGACTTTTTGGCACAATATGGTTCGCATTAAAGGATTTCATCGTTTTATGTGGAATACAATTACGATGATCTGTTTGGGGAGGTGATTTAGGTATGCCAGAAGTATCCGGTGAATTTATGCAAATGATCCAAGCATCTTGGCCGATTCTTTTGATGATCGTTATTTTTTATTTTGTATTATATCGTCCGCAAAAGAAGGAACAAAAAAAACGCAGCGAGATGCTC
>JAGFXW010000275.1 GCA_017861495.1 Bacillota bacterium | reverse complement strand
TTGTACGTCCGAAACATCGACGCCCATTCTGCCAAGCAGTAATTTAAGAATACCTGTAACCGTAAGAACAATAATAATAAGAACAGTGGAATACGCGGCAGCTACGCCCAGTTTCCCGCCATCTACCTGGGACATGATGGATACCGTCAACAGATTATAACTGGCGGATACTAAAAAGATGACGGCGCTGACTGCCGTCATGCTGCGAACGAAACTGTAGATGAGGCCGCTAAAAAAAGCTGATTTGATTAAAGGGATAGTGACGGAAGTGAAGACCTTGAAAGAAGACGCACCCAAATCTTGCGCCGCTTCTTCAATAGCGGGGTCGATCTGTTGCAGTGAAGCAATACCGGCGCGGATACCGACGGGCATGCTGCGAAAAACGAAGGAAAGCACAATAATGGTAGCGGTACCGGTAAGTATCAACGGTTCTTTGTTATAGGCAAGTACGTAACCAACCCCAATAACGGTGCCGGGGATAGCCATGGATAGTAGTGAAGAAAATTCGATCAGTCCGCGGCCGAAAAATTTCTTGCGAACGATGAGAAAAGCGATGACCATGCCAAGAACTCCTGTAATCGGCATGGAAATCAATGACAACCAAGTTGTGTCAAGGATCGGTTTTAACCCGATATCTATAACGTACTGGTAGTGTTTGAAAGTTGGAGTATAATCGATGCCCCAGAGATTAACCAATGATCCGTAAGGAATCAGTGCATACAGGACAAGAATGAAAAGACTGATAAGCAGGCAAGGGACGCCAACGAAAAACAGAGGCAGGAGATCGGACGTCAATTCTCGTTCTCGAGAAGGTTTGCCGGTTACAGTGACGTAGGATTTTTCACCCACCCAATATTTCTGAATGACAAACATCAGGACGGAAACTGTGAGCAACACGGTTGCCAGGGCGGTACCGCCCTTTATATCATAGTTTCCCATGGCCTGCATGTATATCTGGGCGGCTAGGGTATTATAGTTGCCGCCAATGACCATAGCATTGCCAAAGTCCGCCACGCTTTGGATGAACACCAGCAAGAAAGCATTGGCGATGCCGGGTCGGACTAGCGGCAGAACGATGGTGCGGAAGATGTGACCCCGAGAAGCTCCCATGTTGCGTGCGGCTTCTTCCAGCGCAGGGTCGATTTGGCGGAGCAGGCCGGCCAACACCAAATACGCAACAGGGAAAAAGGTCAGAACTTGTACGGTTGCCAAGCCCTCAAAGCCATAGATGTTGGTCTCTTTCAATCCCAAAATAGTGCGGGTGACAAATCCCTGCTGCCCGAATAGCATTATAAAGGACATCGAAAGTGCAAAGGGTGGAGAAATGATGGGCAGAATTGCCAACATGTTAAAGATGCCTTTAAAACGGATACGTAGGAAGGCGTCTGCGTAGGCAAATAAAAAGCCTACAAAAGTCGACACTGTGCTGACAAAGATGCCCAGCCATATCGTATTGGCGAGAGTGCGGAGATTCTCGGTCTTTGCCAAAGCTTCGCGATAGTACTGGAGAGTAATTGTCCCTTTGTCAGTTACAAAGCCTTCCCACAGTACTTCATATAGGGGCCACAAAATGAATAAAACCAGAGAAGCCGCCACGAGTACGATCGTGGCGGCGAGCATCGGGTCGCGTAAAATCATGCGAAGTTCGTCAAGATTGCGTCGAATAATATTCACGGCAGCAATCTACTTAATCGCATTGTTCCATTTTTCAACAAGGGCGCTGCGGTTTTTGCCTGCCCAGTCAAGGTTGTAATCAATTAATTTTGTGTCTTTGATTGGTGCAGCCTGTTTGGGCGGGTTAGCTTCCGGATTGGTCAGGAATTGATAGGAACCGACTGTTTGTCCAAATTCCTGTCCTTTTTTGGATAAGGCCCAGTCAACCCACTTTTTGGCGGCTTCCTGATCTGGACCGCCTTTGATAATTGCAACAGCTCCGATTTCATAACCAGTTCCTTCGGCAGGGGCCGACAGAACCAAATCTTTCATGCCTTCTTCCTGATATTTGATAGCGTCATGCAGGAAGGTGAGTCCGACGGTCACTTCACCTTGACCAGCCATGCGGGCGGGGGCGGTGCCTGTTTTTTGGTAGACTTTGATTTGGCCATTAAGCTTCTTCATATACTCCAGCCCTTTTTCTTCACCCATAAGCTGGACAATGGTTGCAAGCATGGTATAGGCCGTTCCGGAAGCGCCGGGATTGGCCATCGAGACTTGCCCTTTCAATTCTGGACGCAGCAGATCCTGCCAGGTTTGTGGAACGGGAATGTTTTTTTCCTTCAGGAGCTTTGAATTAGAGGAAAACCCGAGATAACCCACGTAAATACCGGTCCAGAATCCCTCGGCATCTTTGAATTTCGCCGGGATCTTGGCGGCGTTTGGAGAGGTGTATTTTTCCAGCAGGCCATCTTGCTTGGCGGCGATAAAAGCATCAGCCGGTCCGCCCCACCATACGCTAGCCTTGGGATTGTTTTTTTCCGCCCGGATGCGGCCGAGGACTTCGCCGGAACTCATACGAACAGCTTCGACTTTAACGCCGGTATCTTTCTGGAATTCCTGGATGGCTTTGACCATATGATCTTCCATCAGACCGCAATATAATGTCAATTTCAGGGGTTTAGCTTCCGGTTTCGCAGGGGTGCTTCCTCCGCATCCGGCAATTGCAAGTGATGCGACGAATACGAATAAGAGCAACAAACTGGATGTTTTCAGGCATTTGATACGCATGGTCAGTCCTCCTCTATTCTTTAACGTTTTATTTTTTGCACATTTGCACAGTGATATATAAATTCCCGGGAGCTTGCGAATTGCAACGCAAGCATCCCGGGAATTTCTCTAAAATCTCTCTTCCCTGCAAATGCGATTTTACCAGAAACTATTGTACCTTAAATCCATTATTAGTATAGCGCTGTCAAAGCGGTTCCGTCAATCACAAATCCCGTAATTGACGCCTCGGGCAATCCAAGTTATAATAATTTTAATATTTAGATATGCAGCATATTCCCGGCAGCTTTGGGGAAAGAGAGTTAGAGAAATTCCCGGTATGTTGGTGGCTTTTTTGTCGCCCGTCCGGGGTTTTGTGTTTCTGGTATTGAGAGAGAGAAAGAAAGGGTGGCAGCAATGGAAAGAAAAATGTATTCGGAAGAGTTGGCTGGCATCAAGCGGTTGACCCTCGAAATGGGCCAAAAAACGGTGGATGCAGTGAAGTCTTCCGCGCAGGCGCTCATAACGAATGATCAGGAAGCTGCGGCCCGTGCCCGTAGTCTGGAAAAAGAAGTTGACGACCTTTATCGGCAGATTGATGATCGTTG
>JAGFXW010000274.1 GCA_017861495.1 Bacillota bacterium | reverse complement strand
CGGCGTTTCGTCGAATTGCACATAATCTTTTAACCATTTTATCGATGCACGCATCTTGATCTCCTTTCAAGCCCAACACTGCTTATTTAGTAATTCTTCCTAAAATTGCCGTAAAAACCGCAAATCGCTGTCATAAAACAGACGCAAGTCGTCAATGCCATATACCAACATGGCAATCCGTTCAATTCCCATCCCAAACGCAAAGCCGCTAACCAACGACGGATCGTAGCCACTCATCTCCAACACACGAGGATGAACCATTCCCGAACCGAGAATTTCCAGCCAGCCTGTTCCGGAACAAACCCTACAGCCTTTTCCACCACACATAACGCAAGAAATATCCACTTCCGCACTTGGTTCAGTAAATGGGAAAAAGCTGGGACGGAAACGAACCCGGACGCTATCGCCGAAAATTTCATGAATGAACAATTCCAAGGTTCCTTTGAGATCAGCAAAGCTGATGTCTTTATCAATAACCAACCCTTCTACCTGATGAAACATCGGCGAATGGGTCGCATCATAATCCCGACGGTATACTTTTCCCGGCACGATAACCCGCACCGGATTATTGGGTCCAGCCGCTTCCATTGTTCGGACCTGGTTTGGTGAAGTGTGCGTCCTCAGCAGTATGTCTTCTGTAATATAGAAAGAATCCTGCATATCGCGGGCTGGATGATCTTTTGGTAAATTCAGCGCTTCAAAGTTATAGTAATCCGTTTCTACTTCCGGTCCTTCCGACACAGCAAAACCCATCCGCATAAATGTTTCTTTCACGCGGTCCATCGTCAACGTCAACGGATGCTTGTGGCCCCGATAAATTTTCCGGCCCGGTAAAGTAATATCGATCTGTTCAGAAGACAGCCGTTTTGCCAGCTCCGCCTGTTTCAACCGATCACTTTGCTGGGTCAAAACGTCTTCCAATTCATTGCGAATGTCGTTGACAATTTGTCCGATCCGAGGACGTTCCTCCGGGCTTAAAGCACCCATCCCCCGCAAAACCGCTGTCAAACTGCCTTTTTTTCCTAAATATTTTACTCTTAATTCTGTTAACTGGCCAAGATTTGATGCTTTTAATAATTCTTCCAGCGCATCTTGACGCAATTGTTTCAGCTGACTCTCCATATATACCTCCTAAAAAATTTTGAGCATTAAAAAAAGACTTGCCACCCCACCAAGGGGCGAAAGTCCTGCTTCCGCGGTACCACCCTAATTCAATACTCGCTTTTCCTGTAACGGGGAAAACCGTCCGGCCTACACAGAATCGCTTCGTTCAGCCCAGATACTCAAGAGCGAACTTCAGCCTGGCTCTTTTGGCACCGCTTTCAATCTTTGGCGGTAATCCTCCCTGTAAAAAGAAATCCCTGCTTACTTTCTCTATCATCGTACATCATAACACAAAATTATTGTAACATTAATTTTTTGTATAACACATATGCAGCAATAGAACCGGTAGCTTCGAATATTCTCCATAAAAATTCGGTATTCATAAGAGAGACCACCCTCTCCGTTCAGCGTTAAATCGCCAATTCTTTGCTAACGACAGTATAACATACGGTCTGACAAATTACAAGCAAGACCGTCTTTGGCGGGCCGCCTCGTATAAAAATATCGCAGTGGCGGAAGCCACATTTAACGATTCCGCCTTTCCATAAATAGGGATTTTTGCTTTTTTATCCGCAACAGCCAACCATTCTTGCGAAACTCCACTACCTTCATTGCCAAAAACAATTGCCAACGGACCGGTCATCGCGACATCCCAATGAAATAAAGGCGTATCCAAACAGGTAACAAGGACAGAAATGTTGTGTTCCACAAAAAACGAACGAACGAAATCCATCTTTACAGCATCAATAATCGGAAGATGAAAAACAGATCCCATGCTTGACCGCAGTACTTTACCAGAAAAAAGATCTGCGCAGCCATCAGTTAAAATCACACCAGAACAACCTGCCGCATCCGCAGTCCGGATCATTGTACCTACATTCCCCGGATCTTGAACACGGTCCAAAACAATAAAAAAAGGTTCTTGGCCGCTAACCAGCAGTTCAGATAAATCATGCCATTTCTTTTTTATAATCACCAGGATTCCCTGTGGATGTTCCGTATCGCTGATGCGCTCATAGACTGAATGACTGACTTGATGCTGCCGGCAGTTTCTCTCTCTCAACGCAGACAACACACGCTTTACCCGGTCATGTTGGGCTGCGTCTTTGGTATATAAACAATATTCCGTCTCCCAACCGGAAGTAACTGCCTCTTCAGCAAATCGTATGCCTTCAATCACAAACAACCCTAATTCGCTGCGATACTTCTTTTGTTTTAAAGAAGCAGCCATTTTAATTAATGGATTGGTGATACTCGTAATTTCTTCGATCATTCAAATTCCTCAAATTTCTGTATTGTTTTGGTAATGTAGTACAATTATAAACTTTGGATAAAAATTCGTCTACAAGTTTTCCCGCCTCTGTACTGAAATTGCGACAAAAGAGAATGAAAAAGCACTTATTCGCACGATGCGAATAAGTGCTTTTTCTCTGGATTTACATTGCTTTTGAAATACAGTCAAAATACAGCATGTATTTTCGCACCGAGTCTTTTACCCCTTTTTTAACGACTGACATCAAATGCACATAATTTGCCGCAGGGCTGGCAACCAGTTCTGCTTTCAATTTCTCTGCAGCTACCAACGACATATCCGTCGCTATATTAATTTTTGCAAAACCGGCCTGGATCGCATCTTGGTAATCTTCTTTACGTAATTTCGATCCGCCATGCATAACCAAAGGAATATTAACTTGAGAGCTTAGTTGCGCAAGGCTGGAAAAATCCAACTGCACATCGCCTTTACAACTGCCATGGTTATTGCCGGCGGCAACCGCCAGCGCATCAATTTTCGTTTTAGCGACAAAGTCTGCCACAACGTCTAATTTTATTGACTTTCCCTCATCGCCGTTTTCCGAAGGCCGATAACAATTAATATAGCCCAGTTCACCCTCGACAGTAATACCAAGTGAATGGGCTATATTTGCAATTTCTTTCGTCCGTTTGAGATTGTCAGTGAGAGACAAAGAAGAACCATCAAACATAATGGAGGTAAAGCCCCAGCGAATTGCTTTCATCACCCCTTCATACGTATGTGCATGATCCAAATGTAAAGCTACCGGTACAGAACTTTTTTTGGCAGCGCATATGATGGCTGCACTCAACGTTTCCACATCGACAAACTTAAACAACCGTTCCGCAACCCCAAGAACAATTGGCGCCTTCAACTCCTCTCCAACTTCACCAACAGCCCCTAGCGTTTCAAAATTGAATACAT
>JAGFXW010000273.1 GCA_017861495.1 Bacillota bacterium | reverse complement strand
TAACGCATTTGCCTCCCATGTGGAACAAATCAATTAAGAAATACCGTTTGACAAGAGGTTTTTGATGACAAGTTTGGCTTACGCCAAACTTGTTTTATGTTAGTACACCAGAGAGTATAAAATTTTGTCTGGTGTACATAAGCGCAACGCGCGGCTTCCGCCGTCGCTAAAAAGCTCGGCATAAGCCGGGTTTTCTAATTGTTTTGTTGTTTGCACTATTTAAGCTGGAATGATAGAATAAAGTTATTTGAAAACGCTGCTAATGATGTTTCAATCAAGAAAACTGGGAAATAGAGATCTTTTAGGAGTTGTGTGATGAACCAATTCACAAAACGACTTATTCTGCTGATTATTCTCATTGCCGGCATTTCAGCCGGAGTAATCTATATGACGATTGATGCAGAAACCTTGTTGCATCTGAATGTTTTTAAACCCTGGTCCTTTTTGCTGGCAATTTTATGTATTGCTGTGGGAATGTATTTTGATGGATCGCGTTTGATGCATTTGGTTTGGATTTCCGGAGAACGTATCACGTTATCGCAAGCCGTGCAAGTGATATTCAGCAATTATTTTTTGGCCTTATTGACGCCGGGAGCCGCCGGCGGCGCTTTTGCGCAGGTGATGTTTTTACGGCGGGCGGGGGTAACTACCGGAAAAGCTACGGTTCTGGTTTTGGTTCGAACAATTTTATCTATTTTGTTTTTGTTTGTTTGTTTGCCGGTGGTATTTTATTTTGATAGCGGGCTTGTGCCCTGGTTTTCGCCCCGTGGGTTGATTTTGGGCTCTCTTATCATGATTGGCGGAATTTTTGCTGGGATTTGGTTGTTTCGCACACCTTGGCCCAAACGAATATTAGTGTTGTTGACAAAAAAAATGCCGCATCGACGCCGACGAAAAATTTTTCTTTTGTATGCGGAAATGCGAGGGGCGGTATCGTTGCTCTCTTCCGCGCCGGGCAGCATGCTGCGGGTTTTTGGAGAATCAGCGCTTAGCTTGTTGGCTTTGTACAGCATAGTTCCGGTGTTGCTTCTTGGTATGGGGATTGGCGTGGATTGGGGACAATTGTTGGGCCGAATGGTTTTTTTAAACCTATTCTTATATTTTGCGCCGACACCGGGCGGGGCCGGCATTGCCGAAGGCGGTTTTGTGTTATTGTTTAATGAATTTTTGCCAACCGGAACTGTCGGTATTGTGGCGGTAGCTTGGCGGATTTTGGCAGAATATTTACCGTTCAGCATTGGTTTCTATTATACGGTGAAGGTATTTGGCCGTGATTTTTTGGCAAAGTTAGATAAAAGGGGGTCAATTCATTGAAAATTGCAGTTACCGGCGGTGCCGGTTTTATTGGGTCACATGTTGTAGAAAAATTATTGGCGCAAGGGATCCAGGTCACTATAATCGATGATCTGTCCAGTGGTCTTTTAGAAAACATTCCGGCGAACACGGACTTTGTACAGATGGATATCCGGAGTCCGGAATTGCAGTTATTGTTTGCCAAGGAAAATTTTGATGGTGTGGCACATTTGGCGGCGCAGACGATGGTTCCAAAATCTTTGCTGGATCCCGGATTTGATAGCGATGTTAATATTCAAGGGACAATTAACGTTTTAGAAGCTTGTCGAAAAGCCGGCACCAAGAGGATCGTGTTCTCCTCCAGTGCAGCGGTGTATGGCGATACGGACGTTCTGCCCATTATTGAAACGACTTCCCAGCAGCCAACATCATTTTATGGGCTTTCCAAGTTAACTGCAGAAAAATATTTGCATCTGTATCATTGTTTGTTTGGGATAGACTATGTTGTTTTGCGTTATGCAAATGTGTATGGCGAGCGCCAGGGAGATGGCGGCGAGGGAGGGGTTGTCAGTATCTTTTCCCGTTTGATTCGCAAGGATCAGCCGTTGACAATTTTTGGCGACGGCGGACAAACACGTGATTTCATTTATGTTGGCGATGTTGCGTCAGCCAATTGTAAAGCGTTGCTGACGAAAAATGCAAATGCGATATATAATGTTAGTACGGGGCTGGGAACCAGCGTTAATGACCTGGTTGCCGTTATGGAAGCGGCTGCGCATAAGCAAATTGGACGCATTTATGCCGCAACTCGCGAAGGCGATATTTATCATTCCCGGTTAGACTGTTCCAAGGCAAATGTTCAGTTGGATTGGAAAGCGGTCGTGGAATTGCAGGAAGGAATTCGCAGAACCTATCAGTCATTGGGAGGCAAGGCATGAATTTTTGTCAAAAAAAAGAATTTTGGCTGCTCGTCGCAATTTCGGCGTTAGTTATGTTTTTTAATCTAGGCGGAATTCCTCTGTTAGATCCTGATGAACCTGTGTATGCAGAAACGCCATTAGAGATGATCGCTGCCCATGATTTTTTATCACCAAGGATTTATGGCGAATTTTGGTATGATAAGCCGCCAATGTATTATTGGCTTGTTGCTGCTGCATTTCAAATATTTGGCGTTAACGAATTTGCCGCTCGTTTCCCTTCGGCTCTTCTAGCCGTTTTCTGCGTGGCGTTTGTTTACTTTTCCGGTTCCCGGTTGCTTGGCCGGACGGCAGGTTTGACTGGTGCGTTGGTTTTGGCAACCAGTGTGGAATATTTTTATCTGGGTAAAGCAGCTGTGACGGATATTACGCTGACGTTTTGCCTTACCGTTGCACTGTTATCATTTTTGCGGGAAAAGTATTACCTTTTTTATGTCTTCTGCGGCTTGGCTGTTTTAACGAAAGGTCCGGTCGGATGTTTATTTCCAGGGGCCATTATTTTCCTATATATGTTGGTAACCAGGCAGTTTGGAATCTTGAAGAAGATGAAGCTGCCTGTTGGGATTATTCTATTTTCATTGATTGCGCTGCCTTGGTATATCGTTATGTACAATATTCACGGCAGCATATTTTTGGATACGTTCATTGGTTTTCACAATATTACCCGATTCACTTCGCCAGAACATCCGGAAGTCGTTTTATGGTATTATTTTATTCCGGTTCTTCTACTCGGCTTTTTCCCCTGGACAGCGGTACTAGTTCAATCTGTATGGCGCTCCTTGACGGCAGCCCGTCAAGACGAGAGGAATACCTTGCTGTTTTTAAATATTTGGGCGATTTTTATTTTTGTATTTTTCAGCATTTCGCAGACGAAGCTTGTTTCCTATATTTTGCCGATGTATCCTCCCTTGGCAATGGTTGCCGGTTGGTATATCAGCCGCATTTATGAGGAAAATAGAACCAAGCGCCCATTGGCTTGGCCGATTTTGCTAACCATATTTGCTTTTTTATGGGCAGGCGGGTTCTATTTCGGGGCGAAAAAGCTGCCGGAACTGGCAA
>JAGFXW010000272.1 GCA_017861495.1 Bacillota bacterium | reverse complement strand
TGCATTAATTCTAACAAAGGAGGCTTTCTTATTCTACTTATAGCTATAAGCTTTTCGGAACCACATGCCTAGCATGTGGTTTTCTGCTTACGCAACAAAGCGCACGGCTGTATTTTTCAGCCGTGCGAAATATCTGTTGCAAGCAAACCAATCAGCCGATCACTGCAAGAACTTCACCCGGCTTCACATTTTGCGCTGTATTGACATGAATTGACTTTATCGCTCCGGCTACCGGCGCAGGAATTTCATTTTGCATTTTCATCGCTTCTAAAATAAGGATAATTTCTCCTTTTTTCACTTCTTGACCTACTTCTACCATGATTTTTATAATCTTACCCGGCATCGGCGAATTAATCGGAGTTTCAGCTTGCCCTACCTGTACCGGCGCAGAAACAGCCGCCGTAGGAGAAGAAACGACCGGAGCAGGTGCCGGCTGCGCCGTCGAAGTGATCGGTTTTACCGGAGCTGCAGGCGCAGCAGCAGAAATTTCTTCTACAGCCACCTCATAACTTACGCCGTTAACCGTTACATTAAATTTTTTCATACTATCATCCTCCATCTATCATCAAGATTTCAACAATATATTCTGGCGCGCGTCCATCAGTTTTTGCCGGCCGGCAACAGTCCACATCGGACTGGTCTGCCGGATTCGGACTGCCAATTTGGTTGTTCCCATTGTTTCGCAGACAGCCGCTACAATCGCCGCCACAATTTCCGGGCGAACGCCATGCGCCTTCACCGAATAAGCCGCAGCGGCCAAAATGGACGCGGCTTCTTTTGTCTGTTCCTGTTTAAAACTCATTTTACGGCTTCTCCTCCATTCCAGCCTCTTACAGAGGAATATTCCCATGTTTTTTGGCGGGCCGTGTTTCCCGTTTTGTTGCCAACATATGCAATGCCGCAATAATTCTCGGCCGTGTTTCTTTCGGTTCAATAACCATATCCGCATAACCGCGTTCCGCAGCCCGGTAAGGGTTGGCAAAATCTTCAATGTATTGTTGTGTTTTCTCCTCTTTATCCGGATCGCCGCGGAAAATAATATTGGCGGCTCCAGCCGGTCCCATAACCGCAATTTCGGCGGTCGGCCACGCCATCACTTGATCGGCCCCTAAATGCTGCGAACACATCGCAATATAAGCGCCGCCATAAGCTTTGCGGGTAATAACCGTAATTTTAGGCACAGTTGCTTCGGAATACGCGTACAACATTTTTGCGCCATGCCGAATAATGCCGCCGTATTCCTGATCAGCTCCCGGCAAGAACCCTGGAACATCGACCAAGCTAAGCAACGGAATATTGAATGCATCGCAAAAGCGAATAAAGCGAGCCGCTTTATCCGAAGAATTAATATCAAGCACCCCGGCCAGCATGGCCGGCTGGTTCGCAAGAATGCCAACGGTTTGACCGTCAAAACGGGCAAAACCGATAATCATGCTTAACCCAAAGTGCTGCTGCACTTCATAAAATTCACCTTGGTCAACAATGGCAGCAATAATTTCTTTCATATCATACGGCCGGTTTGGATTCTCCGGTATTAAGGCGTTTATACGCTCATCCATGCGGTTAGGATCGTCGCCTGTTTGCACAGTCGGCGGTTCCTCCATATTATTACTTGGCAAAAAGCTTAATAAATACCGTACCTGCTGCAAGCAATCCTCATCACCGTCCGCCGCAAAATGGGCTACGCCGGAAATACTGTTGTGCGTCATGGCCCCGCCCAACTGTTCCTGCGTAATTTCTTCGCCGGTAACTGCTTTTATGACGTCCGGACCGGTAATATACATCTGTCCGGTATTCTTGACCATATAAATGAAATCCATAATCGCCGGTGAGTAGACAGCTCCGCCCGCGCATGGCCCCATAATGACGGAGATTTGCGGAATCACACCGGAAGCCATCGTATTGCGGAAGAAGATATCGCCAAATCCACGCAGGGAATCAATCCCTTCCTGAATACGGGCGCCGCCGGAATCATTCATGCATACAATTGGCGCCCCCATCTTCATTGCGAGATCCTGGACTTTAACAATCTTGGCAGCATGCATGGCGCCGAGAGATCCGCCAATCACTGTAAAATCTTGCGCGGCCACATAAACAAGCCTGCCGTCTACAGTCCCCCAGCCAGTCACTACCCCATCGCCTTCCGGCCGTTGTTTTTCCATGCCAAAATTCGTGCAACGATGGGTAACAAGCTGATCCAATTCGACAAACGTACCTGGATCAAGAAATTTTTCTATCCTCTCTCTTGCCGTAAGTTTTCCTCTTTGATGTTGTTGGGCAATTCGTTTGGGACCGCCGCCCGCCTTAGCGGATTCCTGCAGTTTTTTTAGATCCTCCAGTTTTTGTGACACAACTGACATGTCGCACCTCCACGAAAATTTAGAAAGAAATTACTATTTTTAAAAAGCCCAAGATTATTTTCCCTATGAAAACAATCCAGGGCATAGAACTCACATCATAAAACCCTTACCAATTATTCTTCCGGCAATTGACGCGCCAAATAATAAGAAACACTGCTCAATCCCATCGATAAATCTTCATTGACCAAACAGGTTCCCTCCGGAACATGCACTTTAATCGTTGCAAAATTCCATATTCCTTTGATCCCCAGTGAAGTTAACCGGTCGGCAACTGCCTGGGCTGCATCATTCGGCACAGTGATGACACCGATTTGAATATTTCTTTCTTTTATAATTTCATCTATTTTATTAAAATGTTCCACCACAATATTTTTAATCGGACGCCCGACAATTTCCGGGGAAATATCAAAAATCGCTCGCAAGTTGCATCCCAGCGCTTCAAAATCAATATAATTTGCCAGTGCCCACCCTAAATGGCCGACACCGATAATAGCAATATTCCAATTACGGTGAAGCCCTAATATTTCACCAACATTACGCAATAATTCCCTGACATAATACCCTACACCTTTTTTCCCGAATTCACCAAAAGATGCAAAATCCTTTCGTATTTGTTCGGGTGTAATCCCAATCCGCCGGCCTAATTCCTCTGATGAGATAATTACTACACCCTCTTCTTCTGCTTGCTTAAGGGTGCGAAAGTACAGCGGAAGACGATCAATCGTAGCCTTTGAAATTACAATATTTTCTTTCAAACCGATAATCCTCCCCCAAATAAATAATCATCCTATGACTATTCTTACTGCTATAGTCAAAATCCTGCATTATTAGATAAAAAGTTAGAAAACCAACGGCTTGCGCTGAGCTTTATCTCGTTAACAGTCTATAAACCCTACGCTATCGCATTAGGATTAACAGGCTGTAAAACCCTACGCTATCGCATTAGGATTAACAGGCTGTAAAACTCGAACTAAGTTCGCTCTAAGGTTTCAAAAGGGTTACACCGCCTTTTGAAACCAAGGCTCACTTATTAGCGACGGTGCAAGCCGTTGGTTGCAATTATGTCCATCTGAAGAAAGTCTTCTATATCTGGCGGACGAATAAATGAAACAAACAGAGGGAGACAAAGCCTATGCTTTGTCTCCCTCTGTTTGTTTCATTATTATTTGTAAACACTGATTGCCTACAAATTACTTGCGGTCTTGCGCATGGTAATGCGTGTGCAGTAAATGATGGGATTTTTCACCCAGCGGTTTAATCAACCAGGTATCATACAGTTCTTTCACTGCCGGATTTTCATGGGATTTACGCATTGTCATGCATTGGTCGCATTCATAAATTGCGTCAACCCGTTTTTGCCGGAACCCGATCTCCGTGGAGATCGGCTGTCCGCCGCCGCCGATGCAGCCGCCTGGACAAGCCATGACTTCGATGAAATGGTAATCGGCTTCGCCGGCTTTAATTTTTTCCAGCATCGCCCGTGCGTTCGCCAGGGTATGGGCCACTGCTACTTTTACCTGCAGATCGCCAACCGGAATGACGGCTTCCTTGATGCCGGTCAAGCCGCGGACACTGGTGAATTCAATAGAAGCAAGTTCTTTGCCGGTAACAACTTCCGCTACCGTACGCAGAGCTGCTTCCATAACACCGCCGGTAGCGCCGAAGATGACGCCAGCACCGGTGGAAATTCCCAGCGGAGCGTCGTATTCTTCCGCTTTCAGGCCGTCGAAGTCAATGCCGGCTTCCCGGATCATACGGCCCAGTTCCCGGGTGGTCAGGACATAATCTACGTCCTGATAGCCGCTGGATTTCATTTCTTCGCGGGCGGCTTCGGCTTTTTTCGCCGTACACGGCATGATGGATACGGATACGATATCTTTCGCATCAATGCCGGCTTTTTCCGGGTAATAGGTTTTTACCAGGGCGCCGAACATTTGCTGCGGCGATTTTGCCGTGGACAAATGCGGCAACAATTCCGGATACTTCAGTTCGATGAAGTTAACCCAGCCCGGGCTGCAGGAGGTGATCATCGGCAGTACTCCGCCGTGCGTCAAACGCTCGATGAATTCATTGCCTTCTTCCAAAATCGTCAGATCGGCA
>JAGFXW010000009.1 GCA_017861495.1 Bacillota bacterium | reverse complement strand
GCAGGAATTAATCATCTTGTTGGCGCGGTGGATCCCCATAACAATCGATAAGTTGTTGTATATTTCACGCACATACCGTTTGGGATAAGAGCGGTAATGGGCCAAGTATTCGCAAACTTTTACGCATTCCAGGCACTCGCATAATAAACAGCGGTCCGCTTCCCGTGCGGCCTCTTGTTCCGTATATCCGCCCACCGGATCAGACGCCTGCACCCTTGGTTCCGGTTGTATGCCGTATATACTTGTATACAGCGAAGTCGTAAACGGACCTTCACGCTCCCGATTGGCAGACAATGAAGCATTTTGAAATAACCGGTCTATGGAGGTTGCTGCCATTTTTCCGTCCGCCAGAGAAGAAATGGGGGAATACTGATTGGGAAAACGCTTTACGCCGCCGCCGGCAAAAACTTTTCCCCGGCTCACCGCCAGTGTCAGCGGATCAAGCTCTAGTTCTCCTTGCGCGTTCCGGGTAAAAGAAAATTCCCGGTCCCAATTATGCCGAAAACCGGTTCCCGCATAAACCGCGTCAAACTGATCTATAAGAGGATCGAGGGATGTAATTGTCGTATTATAATGGATCTTTACAGGGAGTTTTGCCAACACAGACAAATCATTTTGGATCCATTGCCTAGGCAGTTGGCTCTCCGGATAATCCCAAATCAATCCGCCCAGGCGGTCCGTCGCTTCGAATATTTCTGCTTTATACCCTTTGCGTCCAAGCTCAAACGCCACAGTTAAGCCGCTTAACCCGGCGCCCACAATGGCCACCGTTTTGTTTTTTAGCGGCTGCGAAGTTATATTGTTCCCACTTTGAACTTGATCGACACAAATTTGCTCCAAACCACGGATAAAAATCGCTTCCTCAATTTCGTTCCGTTTGCAGGCCTGCTGACAGGGCTGGTCACAAATCCTGCTGATAATTCCGGGAAAAGGGACCATTCTGGTAAACAATGCGACACCTTTTGTATATTCTTTTTTTCCAACCGCCTCGACGATGCCCTTCACATCCACATGCACAGGACATCGGGCCGTACAACCGGGAGGATTTTCCTGAATACATTTTGCTTCCCGCTGACGCAATAATTTTTGATCCATTTGATCCATCCTATCACCCTCTTCCTGGTAAGCGGAAAACCGAAACGAACGGAAAGCCGGAAGGCTTTCCAGATCGTTTCAGTTATCGTTATTTTCCGCTATTTTTACAACTATTTATTACTTTGCAGCCAGTGCATCCAAGCCGGCTTTAATTTTTTCCGGCAATGCGGGAACGGCAAAGAGACGAACGCCGCAAGCATTGTAGATTGCATTGAGAATGGCCGGGTGCGGCGAAGTCAATGGTCCTTCCCCTACGCCAGCAGCGCCGTACGGGCCATGTTCACGTGGCGAGATGTTGTAGATGATTTCCATGTCATCCGGAACATCTTTGATAAACGGAAGGCCGCAGCCAACGAGACTGGTATGTTTCTTGAGGTCTTCGAAATCTTCGGTAAGGGCTAGGCCGATGCCTTGTGCCAAACCGCCGTACACTTGTCCGTCACAAGTCGCCTTATTCGTCAGCGTTCCAATATCTTGAACCGTCACGAAGCGAACGACTGATGCCTTGCCAGTCTTCATATCGACTTCCACTTCCGGCATAAAGACTGCATACATGTAAATCGGGAACGGGTTGCCCTGGCAGGTATCCGGGCTGCAATCCGTGCACATGGAAGCTGTCCACGAACCATCATAATGTAGCGGAATATTTTCAGCCACCATTTCGTCATAGGTCCGGAACGTACCATCAGCCTTGCGCATCGCGTTGACCAGCATTTCACAAGAAACGCGAACAGCATTTCCGGTCATAACGTTTTGACGGCTGCCGCCGGAAGGGCCGCTGGCTGGAGTAAAGGCCATGTCATTCATAACCAGCTTGATCTGTTCCGGTGTAATTCCCATTTGGCGCAGGGTTTCATGAGCATGCGTCAAGGTAGCCAAGTCAGCGCCTTGGCCATGATCCTGCCAAGAATCACCCACTGTCACAGTTCCATCCTTATTCAGTTCAACCCAGGCATGGGAACTGTCAGGGCCGTCCAGACCGCAGCCGTACATGCCGATCGCCAGTCCTACGCCACGTTTCTTTTCCGGGGTGGAGAGTTCTTTGCAGCGGATCTTGGCTTCTTCCCAATACGGACGGATTTTATCCAACATTTCCGGCAGGCAAAACACTTCCGGCACCTGTCCGGTAGGCGTGGTCGCTCCTGGCCGGTACACGTTCTTATATCGCAATTCCAATGGGTCCATACCCAGCTTTTCCGCCAGAATATCGATGGCAATTTCCGAGGACAAAAACGCTTTCGGCGAGCCGTAGGCACGGAAAGCAGAACCCCAGGCATGGTTAGTGCAGACACATTTCCCTTGTCCGCGAATGTTTTTGATATCGTATCCGGCACCGGTAAACTGGCCTTGGCGCATACAGTTCAAGTCACCGAACTCGCTGTAGGGGCCATGGTCAAGCCACCAATTCGTCTCCATTGCCAACAATTTTCCGGTTTTATCGGCTGCCAGCTTTGTCCTGACGAGAGCCGGCGACCGTTTGCCGGTGTAGGTGATTTGCTGGTACATATTAAAGTTGAGGGATACCGGTTTGCCGTCGCAGGCGAGGCAGGCAACGCCCAGCAGCGCTTCATTGGTTGGGCTGAATTTATAACCGAAGGTCGCACCGGTTGGATTGGCGACAAGGCGGCATTTTTCCGGTTCAATCCCGATACCGGCGACAATCATGGCGTGGTGTAAATGCAAAGCGATACTCTTGGAATGTATCGTCAGGCGGCCCTCTTCATCCATGTAAGCGTTGCCGCAGTCAGGCTCTAGAGGAAGGTGCGGTTGGCGACTGCAATACGTTTCCGCTTCGGCTATCACCAAATCAGGATTTTCCATAAACGGTTTCGTATCTTCTCCTTTGACAACGCCCTGTTCATAATACACGTTCGGCGTACCAGGATGGATCTCAATGGCATCCGGCGCCATCGCAGCCGGAGCGCTCATATAAGCCGGTAAGATCTCCAAGTCCACTTTTACCGCTTTTGCTGCCGCTTTGGCATGCTCTTCCGTGTCAGCGGCGACAATCGCGATCGCATCGCCGAATTGGAAGACTTTTTCATCGCAAAGGATTGGCCGGTCCCAGCCGTCGCCTTTATTGCTGGGGAAAGTGATTAAGCCGGTGATCCGGTTTTTCCCTTTTACATCCTTGTGTGTGATAACTTTGTAAACTCCCGGCATCTTCTCCGCTTCCGTGGTGTCAATACCTTTGATATTGGCATGCGATACTTCGGCTTGAACCAACGCTAACCGCAGCGTTCCGGGCGGCATTTGCAAAGCGACATCGGCGCCGAAATCCCAGGTACCCGTAACTTTTTGCAAAGCGGAAGGACGAACATACGTCGTTCCATAAATTTTGTTACCAACCGGTTTGAACAAAAGATCATCTTTCCGCATTTCTCCACGGACAACCTTGGCTGCAGCCATTACCGCATCGACCAATGGTTTATAACCGGTACAGCGGCAGGCGTTCCGGTTCTTCTGGAACCAATCGCGAACTTCTGCCCGGGTCGGGCTCGGATTTTCATCCAGCAGCACTTTGGCCGATAAAATGAATCCAGGACTGCAGAACCCGCATTGGGCGCAGCCGTAGGCCATCCAGGCCACCTGCAGCGGATGAAGGTTGTCCGCTGTTGCCAAGCCTTCGATAGTAGTAATCCGCGCTTCATCCGGTACCCGTTTCATTTTTACAACGCACGACCTAACAACCCGGCCATCCATGATAATAGAGCAAGTCCCGCATTGTCCTTGATTGCAGCCAATTTTGCAACCGGTCAGCAAAAGCTGTTCCCGCAGCACGCTGGCCAAAGTGGTTTCCGGATCAACAATCAGCGTTCTTGCCAAGCCATTGATGATCAGAACTTTTTTTTGCATGTTCTCTTATCTCCTTTTTGATTTTCTATATTTAGGGGTCTTTCCTTCCCCAAATATGCCCTCCGGGTTCTTTCCTTAGCAGCCCTTGCCAAATCCACAGTTAGGATAACGACACTCGTTACAGCCGAGGCATAATCCGCCATGACCCAAACGGGTAATATCCCGGCGGGTTAATTCCTCCCCAGCCAACAACCGCGGGACAACCAAATCAAAAATAGTGTTTTTATGGTACATCACACAACCAGGCAGCCCAAGAACTGGGATTGTTCCCAAATAGGCCAGCAAAAACATGGCCCCCGGCAGCGTCGGAGCGCCGTAAGAAACAATTCTTCCGCCGGCCGTCCGAATTCCAGCCGGCGTTACATCATCCGGATCCACTGACATACCGCCGGTCGTAACAATCATGTCCGCGCCTTCCAACAGCAATTGTTTAATGGATTCAGCGATAAGGAAATCATCATCCGGCACAAAAATCTGCCGCAAAATGGAGCTGCCCCATTGCTGGAATTTGTTTGCCAACACCGGCCCAAAGCAGTCTTTGATCCGTCCATGGTAAATCTCTCCGCCCGTTGTTACAACTCCCACTTTGTGTGGTCTCAGCGTTTTCACTTCCAGCACCGGGTAATGGTCTGCACAAATTTTTTCAATCCGGCAAATTTTTTCTGTCTCAATTACCAGCGGCACAATCTTGCAGCCGGCAATTTTGGTCCCGGCATGGACTATTTGGTTTGAGTGCAAAGTAGCGGCAGCCACCTGGTCAATATCGTTAATCTTCTCCAAAGCCTCTATGTCTACTTTCAGTAAACCCGTTAGCCCGGCTTTGACCTCTACCTTGCCTTCGGAGGGCTCAGCCAAACATAATCCCGGTCCGGCTGCTGCCTTGGCAAATCGGACTGCAGCATCGTTTTCGTGCAAAGTATTTTCATTGACCTCCCAGACATAAATATTTTCCTTCCCGATCGTAAGCAGTTTGTTAATGTCTTCCTTTCGGATAACATGCCCTTTTTTAAAGGCGCGTCCCTTGTGTTTTCCGGGAACGATTTCGGTAACGTCATGACAAAGAACCATGCCTTCAGCCTGATACACTGAAACTGCTCTCATCAACGATCCTCCTTACCCCCGCATTGTTTTGTGAATATTTCAAGTTTTGACTATATTCAATGCATACATTATGCCAAAAATGAAAACAAAGAGGCTGTAAAAAACTACAGTCAGTTTTTTACAGCCTCTTAATCAGTGATTACATGGTTAAAGAGAAGAATAATGCACAGTTCAGCATTAATAATATTTAATTTTCTGTTCAAAACTGTCACTCTACTAAAGGAATTCGATCAATCTTCCGTTTATAACTGTTCAAAAGTGTCACATTGAAAGAACATTCTTAATACACTTATAAAACAGTTTGCCACTAATTATAAATCGCATATTGTTTCATTTTGCGGTACAACGTATTGCGCGAAATCCCCATGGCCCGGGCCGTCAAACTCACATTCCCCCGATGGTTCGACAACAATACGAGGATCTCTTTCCGCTCATTTTCTTCCCAAACCCGCTGCCGCCATTCCGCCATGTAACTGACCCCGCCCAGTTCTTCTGCAACTGGTTTGTTGATTATTTTTACACGTTCCGGCTGCCAATCGCGCAATTCTTTCGGCAAGTTATCCAGAGTTACCAGGCCGCCCTCGGTCAAACTCACAATTCGTTCCACCACATTCTGCAATTCACGGACATTCCCCGGCCAATCATAGCGGATTATTTTTTCTATGACTTTGGGACTAACTTCAAACCGCCGACAATGCTTATCTAATTTTTCCAGAAAATAATTGAACAGCAAAGCAATATCCTCCGACCGTTCCCGCAAAGGAGGGATGGTAATTGATATCACGTTTAACCGATAGTATAAATCTTTGCGGAAGGTTCCTTTCTCCACTTCTTCCAGCAAACATTTATTCGTCGCGCATATCACCCGGACATCGACCGGGATTTCTTTCTCACAGCCAATCCGGTTTACCTTTCGTTCCTGCAGCACCCGCAACAAGGCAACTTGCTGTTCCAACGGCATATCGCCGATCTCATCCAAAAATAACGTGCCGCCGGAAGCCAGTTCAAATTTCCCCGGTTTTCCACCGCGCTTTGCGCCGGTAAAAGCTCCTTCTGCGTAACCAAACAACTCGCTGCCAATCAATTCCCTCGGCAACGCGCCGCAATTCACTGCAATGAACGGTCCGGCAGATCGTTCACCCCGATTATGGATCGCTTGGGCAAAGATTTCCTTGCCGGTCCCGCTTTCTCCTTGCAACAATACATTCGCCGTGGTGGTTGCAGCTAACGACGCCACGCGGACCGCTTCCAAAATCGGTTTGCTCTCCCCCATAATATCACTGAAATGCAGCGTCCCATAATGGCCGCTGAACCGGTTTACCAAACTTTGCACCTGTTGGATCGGCCGTATTACAATTACAGCACCTGATACATCTCCCAGTTCACTGGTAACCGGCGCGCCGGATGCTAAATAATGGTTCAGGCCATTTCCTGTATCAAACATAATTTCAATGTCAGCAAACGATTCCTTACAGCGTAACATTTTTCGGAGGATCGTATGTTTCGAACCAAAAAAACATTCGATGGAAGCGCCCGGCTTCACTTCGGCTTTTCCCGGTACGGAATCAAGAATTTGGGGGACGATCGGGTTTAGGTCGGTAATTATACCATTGCTGTCAACCATGATCACTCCGTCAGACATCGTATTAAAAATGTTGGTCAAGCGTTTATTCGTAACATTGAGTTCATTGTTTTTCTTGCGGATATCCAGTTGGGCCATAATAGCTTCCGTAGCAGCTACTACCATACCCAACGTATGAAGATGAGCGGCGGTGGAAGCGCCGGAAATATCCAAAATTCCGAGAAGATTTCCCTTCGGATCAAAGATCGGCGCAGCGGAACAGGTGATACAGTGATGCATGCGGCAATAATGCTCAGGTCCAGTCACTTGGATCGGCTTTTGGATCACTAACGCCGTGCCGATCGCGTTCGTACCGGCTTCCTCTTCGCTCCAGCTTGCCCCCTGGTAAAAACTCTCCGTCATTGGATTCGTCAGCATATCTTGATCGCCCAAAATTTCCATAATATTCCCGCGCGCATCGGTCAAAGCGACAACAAACCCGGAACCGGCAACAATCCTGTATAAATTTTTCATGAACGGCTTGGCAATCGCAATTAATTCCGAATTTCGCTTTAGCATGACTTGAAGGGCTGCTCCGTTAAGACGGCTATGAATGCGATACACATTCGGCTCCACTTTGGCCTGACGACAACGTGACCATGAGGCAAGAATTTCTTTTTTCACAGCAAAATGTTGGTCCCTACCCACTGTGTGTACCGTTGTTGTAAACTTTGTCCATTCAGTAAACGTGTTGACTGCAGCATTCATAGTTTGAGCACAACTCGCCATTTGACACCCGCCCATCTTCGTTTTTTGCACAAAAGACTACCTGCCGTTTTGTCCTGACTTATGAAAAATAAAACACCGCCAAAGAAAAGTACCCTGCTTCAACAAAATAGTTTGTGAAATATTTCATTTATTCTGTAAATTACAGGTACCCGCTTCGCCATAATTAATTTTATTGTAGCCGCTGACAATAAATATTGCAACCCGCTTATATAGTCGCCGAATAGATGTGGATATCGTCTCTTCGCTGAAAACCAACCCGTTCCCAAAAATCCATGGCAGGATCGTTTCCTTCCATCACAAATAAATGGCACTTGCCAATTCCGTTCGCAGCCAGTTTGGCAAGGCATCGTCTTACCAACTGCCGGCCTAGCCCTTTTTTTCGATAACCACCATGTACCGCCAAATGGTATAAAAAACCGCGCCGGCCATCATGTCCGCATAGAATGGTACCGACCAACTGACCGGCGGCTTCTGCAACAAAACTGAACCCGTCATTCCGCTGCAAAAACAGATCCATGTTCTCTTTAGAGTCCGCTTCACTTAACCGCAGCCCGGGGGTTTGTTTCCAAAAATCAATTACAACCAAGTAATCATCCAACCGCATTGCCCGAACGGTACAACTATCCAAAGCTACTCCTCCCGCCATGAAGCTTGTCTTTTCATTCAATGAATTTTCGCTCCCGCATCCGCTCTTCCCTGTGAAACTTTGCCATACCGGTAAGCATCCTGGAATACCCCAGCTTTTTATAGAAATTTTCAACGCCGGGTCTTGCATATAGGATGATATTAATGTCAGGCAAACCGTTTTGAATTTCATGAATGATCAGTTTACCGACCTGTTTCCCTTGATAAGCAGGCAAAACAGCAATATCGTAAACCGCCGCTTCATACGCCCCGTCGGAAATTGCCCGGCCGACGCCGATCAGTTGGTTTTGGTCAAAAATAAATACCACCCGAAAACTATTCTCAAACGCCTTCTGGGTCAACTCCAGCGAGTGCGAACCCAAACCGACTTCCTGCAGCACATGGTAAACTGCCTGCCAGTCAATTCCGTCGCAATGGTCTTGAACAAAATATTGCATACTCACCCTCCAACTTTTTAAAAATGCTGTAATTTTATCGATAGATGCCGCCCTGGAACTCACGCCCGTCGATCTTCACCAGAAACGGCTTTTCCCGCCGAATCAGGCGCACTCGTTTTGTCGCTTCCAATACCGGCTGGTTCATCAGCCATTGCCAGTCAATCCGGTCCTCAGCCGCATCACCGGCTTGGATATGAAAATACCCCATCTTGGCCGCTGTCAGGTTATGAAAGAAATGACTGCCCAAGGAAGGTTCCGGCTGCAAATCCGGCCTGTCAACCTCGACGATGATTTTGGCCTGCGACATTTGCGGCCAACTCACTGGGATTCCCAACCACCGATCCGTTGTGCCCATCCTCCCAAACCCGATCAGGATGCACCGGCGTCCTTCCTTGTACAACAAGTGGTTCAGTCTTCCTATTTCCGGCGCAATTTCAATGCTATCCTGCAAGGCAAAGGTTTCCGGATTGACAAAGATAATATCATGGATGTCCTGATAAATGCCGTTGCCAATCGTGTGGCCGCTGTAACACCATAATTTCTCCCGTTCATCAAGCCGGATCCGCCCCTCTCCCTGGCCGGCAGCCATCGGACGGATTTGCAGCAGATGAAACTCTTTCACTTTATCTTGGGTTTGCGGAATGGTAACCGCAAATTCAATTTCAACATCGGTCCCGAACGATTGCTGGCCCATCCGCAGCAAATCTTTCACGATATTGGTGAGCGGTAATTTGTGGTCTTTGAGAATCGGCGCGAACGTTACCACCTTGGGCCCTTGTTCATTGATATCATCATAGATCAAATCATTTTCGATCGAATACGTACTTCCGACATATTTCAAGGTACCATCCTGCTCGGCGCGGACAACCGGCACCAAGGCATAATTGGCGCTGTCATCCGCACTCAAAATGCTGTCACCTGTAGTTTGCAAATCCAGAGCGTAGAATTTTCGTTGGGATCGTTCAAAATATTCCTCCGGTGTCGAATACAGCGGGTTCATTTGCGGATAAGCCGGCGAAAACCAATGCGCTTGTCCGCCCTCCACAATCGCTTTCCCCAACCCTAATGCCAGGCTGACCGCCCCTTCTTCCGCCTTCATGGGATAGTAGGGATAAAAATTGTAAGATTGAGCAACCCCGGAAATCACCGGATAATACAGGTCGCCGTAACGTTCTCCAACTAATTCTTGAATTAAAACAGCCATTTTCTCTTCTTCGAGCCGGATACCGGCATTTTTTGCATACCGGGCAGGTCCGACATAAAACACGGAAGCAAATACCAATTTTATGGCATCGGTAAGCTGTTTATAACGAACCGTTTGTTGTTCATGGCAGTTCGGCAACAGGTACGTCTTATAAATGCCGGCAAACGGCAACACCCTGGAATCTTCGAGGATGCTGGAGGAACGAACAGCCAATGGGCAATGCAAATATTGAATGAATAGCATTATATTCTGCTGCACGGGTTCCGGCAGTTCACCCGCCAGAAAACGATTGGCAATTTCCGCTTCATCGCTCGTATTTTTCACAAAATCATACAAATGGTTTTCGGCGATGAACTGTTCGAACACACCGCTGCCAATGACAAAAGAACGCGGCACCTTGACCTTGATATCCTCGTATTTATCCGTCAACTGGGCTTTGGCGAGCAACGATTGCATAAAGGCAATCCCTCTGGCTTTGCCGCCCAGGGAGCCGCCCCCCAGTTTGATAAAAACATTTTCCCTGTCTTTTTGCGTTAATCCTTCAAAATCCAGTATTACACCGGACTGATATTCTTGAAAATACTCCTTCAAAACAGCCAGAATATATTTCCGAATATCCGCAATATCGGAAAACTCCGCCGTAACATCGATGCAGCGCAGCCGGTCCGCGACCTCAAATTCGGCCCGGGCGCGAAACCAGCGCGAAAAATGATGGCTTACCGCATGATAATACAAGCTTTCGTCCGGCGCGGTTTGAATCATGCGTTCAAAATTTGTGATATCCGCAGCTTCACCAATCCGTTCGCCGCTTGGATAGCGAAAAACAAAGGATCCAAAGCCATAGTTTTCAAGAATGAATGCCCGCATTTCGTGAAATAAATTCGGTGAATTTTTATTCAGAAAATGAACCTTGATCTTTTTCGCCTTATCCTCGTTCGCGCCGTCCTCCGACTGCAGCACAAAAGGGAAATCACCAACCATGTCCCGTACCGCCAGAGCCAAATCAATACCGGCCGTTGCATTGGCCTTCCCATCCTTCGGAAAACCGGCATCAGAAATTACACCCAATAAATTATGCCGGTATTGCGTAATCATTGCCAACGCTTCTTCATACGTTTCAGCAAGCAAAATCTTTGGCCGCAAACGAACCCGTAACAGTCCATGCCGCATATTCATGGCATGCTGGACCAAATACCGGGTTTGGGTCAAGATCTCAGTGTACATCAGCGGCAGAATTTGTGAATAATACAGCGGCGAATCTTCAACCAGCAGTATGACTTGCACGCCTTGTTTGCTATCGGCCTCTATATTGTATTGATCTTCAATGTATTTAATAATCGCAAATAAAATTTTGCTATCGCCCGACCAGTAAAAAACCCGGTTAATGCATTGGCTTGCCCGGATCTCCGCCACCATTTCATCCGTCATCCATTCATAGGACAACATAACAATCGGTATCGCCGGATAGGCCGCCTTTACTGTTTTTTCAAACGCAAACGAACTCAGGTCACTCATACGCGCCATTGTGATAATCAAATGAACCGGTCTGGCCGCCAACGCTTCGAGCGCTTCTTCCCGGCTGGAAACTCTATGGATTCGAGGAATAAAGGGAATGCTCAAATCCACAAACTGATTGTAAATCTGTTCAGCCAATTGCCCGTCTTCTTCCAGGACAAATCCATCGTACGGGGTAGAAATCAAAAGGATCTCCGTAACCCTAAACTGCATTAGATCATGAACACTGGAAAATCTGGCTTTCAAATCTTCAAACCGTTTCATGACGTCCCTCCAATTAACCTCTCTACAATAATGATGAACGCAGACTCGTAAACTAACAGAAAAATTTTACTATGCTTAGCATACCACAAATTTATTTCAGAGAATAGAAAAAGAGCGGGGCGCCTACTTTCCTGCTGTAAAAAACGCCGGTCTATTGCAACCTGCCTGGACTATGAAAAGCGGAAATTCAAGACGCAGAAAAACAAAAAACGGTATGGAGACCGATTGGCCTTCATACCGTTTTTGTTTTTATCTCTTAACGCAGCCTTTGCTCGTCTTTCTTCCTTCTGCTTTCCTGGAAACGATTCCATAAATACCGGCCGGCCATAAACAGCAGGCCAATCGCCATTACGTTAAATAACATGCCCATTATGGAAGCAAACATACCGGACGAACCAAAGCCGAACATGCTGCCGAGCATGCTCCCTAACAGCATGCCGCCGCCAAACATTCCGGCGTTGCGCAAAAAGCTGCTGCCCGTTGACTGCTGTGCCTGTTGCTGGGTCTTCGTTGCGGCAGCCGGCGCCTTATCACTGTAACTGCTGGCCGGCGCGGAAGGTTTATAGCCTGACGTCGTGCTGGTAGACGTTGAAGAAGAACCGGTTGACGGCTGCGAAATGCTGGGCGAAGATTTCGGCGCGGATGATCGTTTCGATCCGCTGACAGCAGCTAATCCCACCGATTGAAAAGCAAAGATAAGCATAAACGTTACTACTAGTAATTTTTTCATTTCATTACTCCTTATACGATTTTATATCTTCCGGGAAAGCGTAGATTTCCGCCAAATTTGGCAGTTCGCCGGATAGGTACCGGTCAATATCGTGCACATCCACATAAAAAGTACACGCCACTTCTAAAAAACCCTGCTCCTTTCCTGCCGTCAAATTTCGAATCGCCATTAACCGTTCCCTCAACTTCAGACACTCTTCTTCGGACGCTTTGACCCCCAGCGTAATCAAAGGAACCCCATGCTCCCGAAGTACTTCTTCCAAACTCAGTCTTTCCGACATTCCGTCTTCTCCCTCGCTTTCTTGATGGTTGATCAGCTTCTATAAAATAAAAAGACTTTGCTTATATGATTTAACCACATAAGCAAAGTCTTACCGACACAAAATTCCTGTGCCAATATAGCCGGGTGTGGTGAACACCGTATTGACGACTATACTGTAAAGGTTACTCCCCTTGCAGAATTATTCAATTAAACTAATTATAAAAGAAAGTGGCAGAAAAGTCAACCTGTGGATATTCGATTTAGGAATATCTTTGCCGCACTGTCTCAGCCGATTATATGCTGAACTTGGCAACTGCAACCTGCAAATCCTGCGCCAGTTGCGCCAGCGCCTGGCTTGATGAAGCAATTTCCTCCATTGACGCCGATTGTTCTTCGGTCGCCGCCGACACCGTCTGGGCCTGTTCCACCACGGTCTTGCTTTGTCCGTCAATTTCCTTCACAGAAACAACAATCTGCTGGCTGCCGCCGGCAATCTGCTGAATTGCAGCTGAAATTTCCCGCACTTGTTCCGCTGCCTTCTGGATCGTTGCCGCGATTTCCTTAAACGCCTGGCCCGCCGTCGTAACAACTTCTGTTCCCACTTTCACTTCACGGGTTCCTTCTTCCATCGCGATAACGGCCTTATCCGTATCTCCCTGAATTTCGCTGATCAAAACAGCTATTTGTTTTGCCGCATCCTGGGACTGTTCCGCCAACTTGCGCACTTCTTCCGCCACAACGGCAAATCCTTTGCCCTGTTCTCCCGCCCGCGCCGCTTCAATCGCAGCGTTAAGCGCCAATAGGTTCGTCTGTCCGGCGATTCCGGAAATCGTATCCACGATCTGACCGATCTCCTTCGATCGTTCGCCCAACGTAACAACCACTTGAGCCGAATGATTGACTGTCTCTTCAATATGGGTCATCTGGCTAATCGCTTTTTCTACGGATTTATCGCCTTCTTTTGCCCTTTCCACGGCCGCAGATGAAGTTTCCGCCACCTGGTTGGCGCTGGCCGCTACTTGTTGAATACCGGCTGAAATCTGAGTGACCACGGCTGACGTTTCGTCAACTGCCTGCATTTGTTTTTCCGCTCCATGCGCCATATCGCTAATGGATCCCGCAACTTGCGTAATAGCCTGCGCCGATTGTTCCGAACCGGCTGTCAATTCCTCCGACGAAGCGGCAATTTGATCGGCGGAATTCCCGATTTGCCGTACCAAATTGCGCAGGTTTTCAGTCATGATTTCAAACGCTCGCGCCAACCGGCCCAATTCATCTTGCGAGTCGACTTCAATTCGGGTAGTGGTAAGATCTCCGTTTGCAATACGGCCGGCAGCAGTTTCCAAAATTCCCAACGGTTTTACCGTTCTGCTCACCACAAACCAGATTACAATACTGACCAGAAGAAGCATCACAACAATCGTTACGACTGCCCCCATTGTGAAAGCGAGAAGTTTTGCCAACACCTCATTCGCCGGCACGGTAACGGCCATCGACCAATTTGTTCCGTCAATCGGCGTATAAGCCAGATATTTATCTTCTCCTTTATACGGATAGCTTGCAATTCCTTTTTCACCCTTCAGCATTTTGGCTACCGCTTCTTTTAATTCCGGCGTAGCATTGGTATCGCTGTTCACATTTACCTTGTTCGCCAGTTCTTTATTGGGATGGAACAGAATTGTTCCGTCATTTTTTAACACATAGGCATAACCGGTCTGCTCCACCTTAACGGCGAGAATCCTTTTTTCCACTTCTTCAACATTGATGGCACCCACCAAAGCGCCGATAATCGCATTGCCGTTGCGGATCGGAGCGGATATAATCACAACCGTTTTTCCGGTAGAGGTGGAGACGATCGGGTCGGAAATCGCGATGTTCCCTTTCATTGCTTCCTGAAAATAAGGCCGGTTTGCCGCATTGCCGGGAACACCACGGGTATCGAAATTCCCTTTTTCATCCGTCCAGAAAATATTTTCGTACAATTTATTGTTGTCCATTTCCTTCGCCAAATAGGCCAGCATCGTTTCCCGGCTGCCACCAGCCATAACTGGTGACCGGGCGATAGCCGCTACCTCTGTTTTACGGCCATCAATCCATAAACTGACTTCATTTCCGGTAGCAAATACAACGGATTTAAGATTCGTTTCCGCATCCTGTATCAACAGCTTCTTTGCCTGCCAATTGTTTAATCCGGCCAAAGCCGCCAGGGCAATAACAAACAAAGTAATCACGATGACCGCAAGCTTGGTTCTAATGCTTTTCATAGACGTTCCCTTCTCCCCTCGTTTCAATTACTTCATGCCTTGCTTCAGATTAACTCCGGATCCTTTTCACCCCCTGATGTAACGACGAAGATTTCTCAACTAAAGCGCCTACGCGAACTCCGCGCTTTAGTGATGATCCAAATATTGCAATTCGTCTAACGGCAACGAGAAACTCGGCACAAAGACATTCAGAAAATAGCCTACCTCCGGCAGTTTATTTTCTTCCAGTTCTTTCCCGATCATTTGAAAAGCGGTCGAAAACTCTTGATTGCCCATTTTAAGTTCTTCCATGCATTTTAAATAGGCGCATAATTTATCGGCCGCTTTTACAATTTCCCATAACGACTTGTCTTCCTCTTGGTTCATCAGCAAGTGCCGATACGATGCTTTCAATTCTTCAGGCAGCATATGATACAGTTTTTGTTGCGCCAGGTTCTCAATTTCTTTATAAACGGTTTTAATCTGTGGATTAAAATACTTTACCGGAGTCGGCAAGTCGCCGGTAAAAATTTCCGACACCTCATGATACATTCCCAACAGCGCTACTTTTCCCAAATCAACTTCGCCGCCAAAATAGGTATTCCGGATCGCGGCCAAACCGTGCGCGATCATAGCGACCTGCAAGCTGTGTTCCTGGATATTTTCTTGGGTCGTATTGCGCATAAGGCCCCAGCGCTGAATAAATTTCAACCGTGATAAAAAAGCAAAAAAATGACTCATTTTCCTTACCTCAAAATGTAGTTATTTCATTGAAAATTCGAATGGCAAAATGATCAGTCATGCCAGAAATATAGTCAACGATCGCCTGGGCATATTCTTGCCTGTTTTCGAGTCGATACAAGATTGCATTCCGATATCGGCCGCCTTTCTTGTCCTTGCGGCCCATGTCCGAATATTTTAACAGCCAGTCATTGAACGTCTGAACCAGAGCTGGATAAACATCCCGATACCGTTCCAAAGCCTCCAACGTCGTTTTCCCCTTGTAGCGGTTCAACAGCGTATGAAAAATGCTGTCTATCACCAATTCCGCATAGCGCTTGTAATTCGTCAGCCGTTCGTGCTTGTAAATATACTCATAATTGAAGCTCTTTAACGTATCGATCAGCTTCAGATAATTGTCCGAAAACGAAATTCCATTGTCCGGCGAACTGTTTTTGCATAAATCAACAATAAAGTGATGCATCAACAAGGTATTGTTAATCTCTGTTACCCGAATTTTTCCAAATTCACGGCCAATCCGGACCAGCTCCTTGGTTTCGCTGACACTTAAGACCTTCAGCATGCGGGCATCCTCAATATCACGTCCCAAATAGGATATCTTGTCGGCAATCTTGACAACACATCCTTCCCAGGTAAACGGCGGGTAATGATTTGACTTTTCTACCGTATACAAGTCAAATGCTTCTGCGCGGGGAAAAATCGAGTTTTCATCCACTTCACCGCAATGGCATACGATTCCGTCCCGTACTGCATAGGTCAAGTTCAGGTTATGTTCATTCCCTTCGCTGTCGGGCAGTGTTTCACAGCGATCGACAAGCCGTAAACTGTTGCGTTCATGCCAGAAGGTTTTGCCAATTTCCCGCAGCATGATCTCCTGCAAAATTTCTTCACCGGCATGGCCAAACGGCGCATGGCCCAAGTCATGGCCGATAGCGATTGCATTGGTAAGCTCCGTATTCAGGCCGAGATAATTCGCTATGGTATAGCTGACAGAAGCCACATGGTTGACATGTTCAATGCGGGTACAGATATGATCATTGCGAGTCGCGAAAAACACCTGTGTCTTGTGTTTTAGCCGTCTGTACGCAGTGCTGTGCAAAATGCGGGTATAATCGCGGGCAAATTCACTACGGATATCATCCGCTTTTTGATAAATCGGCCGAAGACGGCAAATACTTTGCCCCCATTTTGCGTTTCCTTCTGCAGCACTCACTGTCCGGAATAAACCGCGTTCCATTTCCCCGCCACCTCCGTAAAAAGGCCGTTTGCAAAACGTTATTTAAACGTTATTTATCGGTACGAATTAGCAAAGAATAAATTCCCTTCCAACTGCAAAAGCGCCGGCCTTACAGGCCGGCGCTCATCACACGTCGCAACCTGGCAATCATAAGTGCAAGGCACTCTTAGATCCATGGTTTTGCGTCCTTACCTTTCGGTAAGTTTGCCAATCCAATTTCTACTTATATCCATTTTATATCGATGGCTTTACAATAGTCAACAAGAAAGAAAATATTTTCCTGCTGTCTTACATGGACGGACCGATCCGGCTGATCGAAAAATCGTTCTGTCCCAAAAGTTCCGCTTTCGTCCGCTTGCCGGAAGCGACCCGTAGGATCTCGTCAAAAATACGCTGCCCGACTTGCTGGATGGTTTCCTCGCCGGTAATAACGGTCCCGGCATTGCCATCCATATTATCATTCATCTTTTCATACATTGCCGTATTCGTCGCAATCTTGACAGTCGGGGCAATCGGCGAGCCGGTGGCCGTTCCCCTGCCGGTTGTGAAAACAACGATATGGCATCCGCCGGCAACCATGGCCGTCAATTGCTCAATATCATTCCCCGGCGTATCCATCCAGATAAGACCCTTTTTCGTAATTTTGTCGCCGTAATCGATCACATCTTGCAACGGTCTGGTGCCGCCTTTGTATACGCAGCCCAGAGACTTTTCTTCAATCGTGGTGAGTCCACCCTCGATATTCCCCGGCGTAGGATTCCCGCCCCGCATATCGACGCCCATCGCTTTCGCCCCGTCTTCACGCTGTTGGATCACTTCATAGCAACGCTTGGCAACCTGTTCGTTCACTGCCCGGGCAGCGACCAAATGCTCGGCGCCGATCAATTCCGGCGTTTCCGCCAAAATTACGGTTCCGCCGGCATCAATCAGCAAATCGCTGGCATACCCTAACGCCGGATTGGCAGACATCCCCGAACAGGCATCCGACCCGCCGCATTCCGTCCCAAGGATTAATTCACTGGCATTGATCGGTTCCCGTTCCAGCAACGATGCTTCCATCAGCATTTTTTGCGCGGCGCTGGATCCGGCAGCAATTGCCTTAAAGGATCCGCCTTCGTCCTGCATGATAACGCAGTGGACCGTTTTATACGGGCACTGCCTCTTGATTTCCGCCGCAATATCCTGCGCCCGGATGGTTTCACAGCCTAACCCGACGACAACTACGCCGGAAACATTCGGATGCGTTCCATGCTGCAGCAAAATCTTTTCAGTCAAGGCGGCGTCCGCACCGATCTGGGAACAGCCATGCTGGTGCTCAAACCAAACCGCTCCCTGGACATTTTGGGCAATGCCCCGCGCTACACGGTTGGCGCAAACAACCGTTGGCATCACCAATACATGATTCCGTATCCCCACGCTACCATCAGACCGACGATAACCCATAAACTCCATATTTTCACACCTCTTCACCAGTCTTTTTCCCTGCAGATCCGCTATTTGGCTTGTTTATCCCCGCGGCCGCGGCAGCTCTCCACGTTATGAACGTGTACATGCTGGCCAATTTGAATGTCTTGTGTTGCCGCGCCGATCGCTTCCCCGTATTTGATAACCATCTCGCCCTTGGCAATGTCTTTCAGGGCAAACTTATGTCCAAACGGAATCCGCTGCGTTACATGAACCGTCCTCGTTGCCCCATTTACCTCCAGCAGCACGTCACTGCCGGCCTGGACTTCTTCCACAACAGTCGCTACACTGTCATTCGGCTTCATAACAATAGCACTGGCTTTGTTTTCCATCTTTCCACCTCCCAACCAAACTCACGCTGCTTTCATTTCTCCCTAGTCAAATTATAACGTAATTTTCCCGTTTTGCCCATTCACCTGATCTCCTGCATTTTGCGGCAGCGTGATAAAATTCGCAGAAAAATTTAGAAAACCGGCTTGTGCCGCTCTTAGGTACACCAGATTGATACTTTTGGGTGTACCAAAAAAAACAGCCCCAGGGACAATAATCCCCAAGGACTGTCTCTTCTTTGACTGTCAGTTCCTCTAGCGTGCGCTGCATAAATTATATGGGATCAATTGCATAATCCCTAACCCGGTTTCTATGTCATGCGCGCTTTTTGTCCCCATTGCTGCAGGGTGTGTTTACGAAACTGCCTGTCATTTTTCTCCGGAAAATCGACACGATAGTGTGCTCCCCGGCTTTCCGTCCGCAACAGAGCCGCCTCCAACAGTAATCCCGCCAATTGATACGCATTAAAGGCATGACACTGGTTCCTGCTTATCGCAGCAAACGACCGGTCCATTTTATTCTTGCGCAACCATTTCAACACATCCGCTAACTCTTCGCCCTTGCGTACAACTCCCGCAACACTATCCAATTTGTTCCGCAACAGGGTTAAATCATCCAAGACAAGCCCTGCTTCCGCAGTGCACTCTGGAACAACAGGGGATTTTCGCGCTGTCCGAAGCGTATCATTAATATAGGCCGCTATCCTGCGTCCGAAGACAAGACCTTCCAATAAAGAGTTGCTGGCCAACCGGTTAGCGCCATGGACACCCGTTGCCGCAGCCTCGCCGCAGGCAAACAATGAGGCAACATTTGTCCTTCCCCATAGGTCCGTTTTAATCCCGCCGATCGTATAATGAGCCGCAGGAGTTACAGCAACCAGATCGCGTTCCAAATGGCAATTGTTGTTGGCCAATTCCGCATAAACCTGCCGGAAGCGGTCGGTCAGAGCCGCTTTTCCAAGATGCCGGGCATCCAGATAGACCGGTCCGCCGCCCTGGCGCTCAATTTCGAGCAGAATCGCCCGTGACACTTCGTCACGCGGAGCAAGCTCCCCACTCGGATGGTAACGCTGTATAAACCGGTCGCCCGCCGAATTACGCAACACTGCTCCTTCACCGCGCAATGCCTCCGTCAATAAAAAGACCTTCCCTGATGGCAACGTTGTTGCCGTCGGATGGAACTGGACAAACTCCATGTCCGCAATCACAGCGCCGGCGCGATAGGCGGCAGCAATCCCATCACCGCTTGCCGATACTTCATTGGTAGACCGTTTGAACAATCCGCTGTATCCACCCGTCGCAACAACAACTGCTGCTGCTTGAAGATACACCGTCCCGCGGCCATATTCAATCAGGCAGCCGCAACATCGTTCCGGCCCAGTCACGATATCCAATAAAAAGGAATCGCCAAGCCGGTCGATATTACTCCGCCGCCTGACTTCGCCAGCCAATAATTCCGCAACATATTTTCCGGTATAGTCGTAGTAGTGAACCACCCGGTTACGTGAATGGGCCGCTTCTTTCGTCAAATCCAAGCCGAACTGGGTATGGCAAAAATCTGCCCCCAGTGATTGGAGGAATTTCAACCCGCCCGGACCCTCTCCAGCCAAAATTTGCACCGTTTCTTCACAACATAACCCCTGCCCGACTTTCACGGTATCCAAAAAGTGATCCTGCGCGCTGTCATCCGGTCCTACCGCCACGGCAATGCCGCCCTGCGCTTTATAGGTGCTGCTTTCGGCCACTTGTTCTTTGCTGACAAGCGCCACCTGCAGCCTGGGATCGATGGATAAAGCCACTGTCATTCCGGCAATGCCTGCACCAACAACTACGACATCATAGCTCTTGACTGATAAATTCTTCTGGTTTTCCCATACCGGCAAAACATAGCTTCGCTCCATCACTTAACCTACCTCCAGCATCCGCAGTATCGCCTGTTTCGCTTTATCGGCCATTAACCCATCCACTTGAATTTCACAGCGATTATTGGCCAAGGCATCATAAATACTCTGCAATTTCGTCTTTTTCATATTCGGGCATACCAAACCGGGATGCAATAAGAATATTCGTTTCCCTGGCTGCGAAGCCCGTAAATTACACAGCACCCCAACTTCTGTCCCGATAATCAGAACCTCAGCCGAAGATTTTTCCGCCTGACGGATGATCTCTGAGGTGCTGCCGGCAAAATCAGCAATTTTCACGACCGCCGGATCACATTCCGGGTGAACCAAAATTTTTGCCGCCGGATACTGTTCCCGCATCTGAATTATATTCTCCGGCTTCACTTTTGCATGCGTATTGCAGCATCCCTGCCATAAAACCAGTTCCTTATCCGGCAGCTGTTTTGCCACATAATCTCCCAAGTTGCCATCCGGAACAAAAATCACTTGTTTCGCCGGCAAAGCCGCAACAATCTTGACTGCGTTCGCCGATGTGCAGCAGATATCACTTTCCGCTTTCACTTCCGTGGAGGAATTAATATAACAAACAACCGGAGCGCCGGGATATTGACGTTTGAGAGACTGCACATCTTCAGCGGTAATGGTATCCGCCAATGGACAGCCGGCATCCGCTTCCGGCAATAAGACGACTTTGTCCGGCGAAAGAAGTTTGGCGGTCTCGGCCATAAAACGAACACCGCCAAAAACGATTACCTCACAATCGATTTGTGCCGCAACTTTGCTCAAATAGAAAGAGTCACCCACATAGTCCGCTACTTCCTGCACTTCATCCAGTTGATAGTTGTGCGCCAAAACAAGAGCCTTCCGATCCCGCTTCAATTTTTCAATTTTTCGTTTTAATTCAACCAAGTCTTTCCCTCCTGCCCTAACGCCTTCCGCAGTCGTTATGATACACGGCAATATTTTTATTTTACTGACAATACACCTGTCTTGTCAGTTATGGTTATTATACGACTGTCATTTGCAAATGACAAGCCTTATTTATTCTGTTTGTTCGATAAAGGTCTTACTTGAACAGGATCCCCTGTTCCGCCAATTCTTTCTCGATCTGCGCAAGCACTTGCGGGGAAGGAACCTCGACCGTGTGCAAGTGGACTCCACCGGTAACCGCGGATAAAGGCTTAGCGCCGCTATGTTCCAACTTATATAGAAAATCTGCAATGTCCCGTCGCGAAGCCAGCATCAAGTTAGCCCGCAATTCACCGTATACAGGGTGTTCAACAATCACATCCAAAACCTTTCCGCCATTATCAATGATCAAGGTTAATTCTTCGGCCAGTTGGTCTCCTTCATGATGACAGGCGATTTTGGCGGTTTGGACAGACGAAACCGGTGCGGACGGCAAAAAATAGCCTTGCGGCGTGGCAACGATTTCCCCGCCTGCAGCCCGTAATATGGCAATGTCACCAACGACCACCTGACGGCTTACGCCGAGCGCTTGCGCCAAAACCGTCCCCGTTACCGGTTCGCCGGCCCGTTTCAGTATATCCAGTAATTGCTTTCGTCGATTTTTGGCATCCATTTGACGCACCTCACACCGTATTCTCATAGTGTATCCCATATTTCTCCGGCAGATTGCAGGGTATAGTTATCACTTATTGTTATCCTTGGACGGGGATCAAAAGGCTGTAGCTCGGAGGTTGGAAAACCCGGCTTGCACCGAGCTTTTAGCGACATCGGAAGCCGCTGGCTGCACTTATGTCACAGAAAGCAGCTATACTTTCTGTAAGACTAAATTCGACTATACCCACAGGGCACAGGCACATCAGATGGAGTATAAGACTCCATCCGATGTAAGTCTACATTTATTATACACTACCTGCAATATTTCGCCACTCTCTAAAATAATTCAAAAAATTATCAAAGAATCCGAAAAAAAGCTTGACATCTTTTATAGCATATTCTAGAATGATTTATAGAATTGATTATAGATTTTACCCTTTTTAGCAGGTAACATGTTATATTTTCACAAGTATTTTGTGGCAAAATATAAATGCACTGCATCTACTATGTTTTGCGAGCAGACTAGGTGTTGAGTGTGTAGCGGATCCATAATACAAGGTTACTCATCTGACCATGAGTAACTCTTGGCAATAGAGGCATTTTTCATTTATCCAAACAGACAAATGAAAAATGCCTCTATTGTTCCCTGTTGTTTTCTGCACAATGCTCAATGCTACCATTTTCGGTTTGGCCGTCAGAACATTTTTAACAACTATACTGAAAATTCTATGAATGGTATCTATACAAACCCTAGCAAATATGCTAAAATTATCATTAAGCAAACGTTATATACAACATATAAGGTTTATGAAATTCATCATACTCTGTTTTCCGTTTCTTGTCAATCTGTTTTTGAATTCTCTAAAAATTATTGATTTCCCAAACAAACAACTTTTACTATTCTCTTGACAACTATGGTTTTTTTCCCCTAGTATTATTGTGTATATCTCAGCAAATCGGTCCGAAGAAAGGGTTATCTTTATGAATTTGCCAAAAATAGATACATCGAATTTATTAGATAAAACATATACTATTTTAAAAGACCGCATTATCAACCGGCAGTTTAAACCAAACCAAAAACTATCGATTCCTGATTTATGCCAACAACTCGGAGTGAGCCGTACCCCTGTTCGCGACGCATTAAATCGGTTGGAGCAAGACGGACTGGTAAAAACAGTTCCCAAAGTAGGTACGTTTGTGAACGCCGTGGAAGAAGAAGACGTACTGGATGCGATCGATACCCGCCTCATGCTTGAGTGCTGGGTCGTTGATAAGCTCGCTTCGTTATCCGATGCTGAACTTACACAACTCACCCAAGCATTAGCGAAAATTCTGGATGACGCTACCGCGCTGATCGAAACCGCCCCTTTTGAAACATTTTTACGTTCCAACTATAATTTAGCCTTTCATATGACATTGATGCGAGCAGGAAAAAACAAACGGAACGAAGATCTGTACCTAAACCTGATGCACTATCACCGCCTCGCCAGCCAATATTCGCTGATTACAAAGAATATGGCAGCCTTGGCCTTACATCAGCACTATTCGATTGTAAAAGCGTTGCAGAACAAGCAATTCGATGCCGCCAAACAGGCAATCCGGGATCACCTGGATGATTCCAGGCAGCAATTAATTAAAGAGATGTCAGAAAAATCCAAATAAGTATTGAAAGAAGTCCGTTTTCCTGGCTTAACCAGACAAACGGACTTCTTTTTTACCCAATAGTCAATCCTCGTTTCTACTCATTGCACAATGCGAAATCAAGGACGGTTCCGCAAATATTTATAAATCGTATAGCGGGAAATATTCAACTTTTCGGCAATCATAGGGATGCCTTTGGTAAAATTAAAAGCGCCCCGTTCCATCAGCAGTTCAATCATTTTCTTCCGGTCTTCCCTTGTCAGCAGGGCAACCGGCTTTCCCACAATCTTAAGACATTCGTCGAATATATCCTGCAGCATATTGCCGGAAGAATACAATTCTTCTTCAATAGGCTGGCCAACGGCCGTGAGTTCCGCCAATGCCGCTTTTGCCACCTCTAATTTCGTATAATCATAATTAATCCCCAATGCATAGTGGTAACCATCGCCGCGCAAATGGAACGTAGAACATTTCAAAATCCGGCCATCCTTGGTCCGTCCAAGGCAATTCACCAGGTCTTTCCCTTCAAACAATTCATCCACTTCTTTTATCCCCAGAATGGATAAACTATCACCAACATTCCGTTTCGTTACTTCACCATGATAAATTGAAACAATCGATTGTTTTTTGTTATTCATATCATGGATCAATGCTTCACACGAATTCCCAAACATACGGGAAATTCCTTCGGCTATACGATTGAGAAAAAGCAAGGCTTCTTCTTGGTTCAAAAACTCCACCGCCTTTATGCCATTATATCCCTCTGCCGAATTTGCAGCGTGGAAAAAGCAACTCTGCATGGTAATACAAGACTAAAATACCATGTCTGTTATATTTTTTCAATTCCATTCCCAGAGGGAACCCTCTGCAGCAATAACCGACAAGCTTATCATTTCACAACATGTTTATCATAAAACGTTCAGGTGTTTTTTGTCAACATATTTTGCACTCAGTAAACAAAATGTTTATTATCGCAATTTTAAACCAGATAATTGAAAAGCCTCTGTTTGCTGGCAGAACACGCATAGAAACAGGTTTCTGTCAGCAAACAGAGGCTTTATTGTCGTTAATGAAGACAGGTTAGTGCAAGATTAACCGGCGACAATGACACAGTTTCTGGATAATTTTTTGCCCTGATACAATGCCTCGTCCGCTTTTTTTATACTGGCATCCAACCCCACAGTTTGATCCAGTTTCGCCACACCTAACGTCAGGGTAACGGAAAACGTCTTTTCCTGGCAATGAAACACAGTCGCTTCAACCAATTGACGAATTCTTTCGGCCGCCTTTTCCCCCAATATTGTATCCATTCCAGGCATCAACATAATAAATTCTTCGCCGCCCCAACGCGCAATAACGTCTTCGCCCCGTATCACTGATTTTATGATATTGGCTACACTTTTCAAAACCAAATCGCCACTATCATGCCCATAGGTATCATTGATCGTCTTGAAATGATCAATATCCGCCATAATCAGCGTTGCTTCCCGGCCATTGCGCCGAATATTTGATTCTTCCGCCTTCAGCCGCTGCACCATTTGCCTGCGATTGGCCAACCCGGTCAAAAAATCGGTCATCGCGCTGTTTTCCAGTTTGATCATTAATTCCTGCAATTCCTTGTTTTTCATTTCCATTTCCTGCGCATATCCCAGCAAAGTTTCTTTTGATTTTTTAAGATCCAGATGCACCTTGATCCGGGCGCATAATTCATGGGAATGAAATGGTTTGGTAATATAATCCTGCCCGCCGACTTCAAACCCTTTCACAATATCCCGTGAATCAGAAACCGCGGTAATAAAAACCACAGGAATATCGCTGGTTGCCGAGTTGCTTTTCAATGCCCGGCAAACAGAAAGGCCATCGATCTCCGGCATAATAATGTCCAATAAGATCAGGTCCGGCTTTTCTGACTCCGCCATTTCGATCGCCGCTTTACCGTCAACTGTCTCCACAATCTCGTATTCATCGCCTAAAAATTTGCGAATGATTTTTATTTCGAGCGGACTATCATCCACGATCAATATTTTTGCCACGACTGCCAGCCACCCTCACACCTAAAAATTATCACGTTATGTAGTTCACGGGTCATTGGGTTATTTTCCCCCAATCCGTTTTTGCAAAAGGGTACGGATAGTATCGAGTAATCTCGTCCGGTCCAGTTTGTATTCATACACATCAAAGCCGGCCCGCAGGCCTTTTTCCCTATTCGCGGAACCGGTTAATGACGTAAGCGCTACTACCGGCAAGTCCCGCAAAACATCATTATCCCGGATAGCCCGCACCAATTCAATGCCGTTCATAACCGGCATTTCAATGTCACTGACCACTAAATCCACCGGAGCTTGGCTCAACAGTTCATAAGCATCCCGACCGTTTTCCGCCGTAATAACCTCATAGCCTTCGCTTTCCAGATAGCTCTTGATCACTTTCAAGAAAAATGGTGTATCCTCGACAAGAAGCACCGTCGTTTTTCTTACGTCGTCAAAATTAGCGGGATACGATTTTCCACCCAACCGTTTTCGGTCAATAAAACCAGTATAATACTCCGGCGCCGCTTTCGCAAACATTTCATGAATATTCAACAATGTAACCACGGTATCATTGATTAGAGCCGAACCAATAATCCCTGCACCGGTCACGCCGTCCTTGTCCAGTGACACTGTGGTATAGACCGCGTCATATACTCGTTCAGCAACAATCCCGATGGAATGTTTCATTAACTTCGGCAAAATGATATATATTTTGTCCAATGCATTTTTTTTGCGTGAAATCGGTACATAATATTCCGGACGAATGACCCTGATCGTTTGCCCTTGAAATACAAAATAATATTTAGAGCCGATCTTCTGCAACTGAGCCGGGTCAATCTCTTCAACCCGGGACACTGTAGCCAGGTCCAGCCCCAGTATTTCACCGCCGGAACAGGAAAACAAGAGGATATATTGTTTTTCTTCTTCGACATTTTTTCGTATGGAAGCGTTCACAGTCTGCGCCGAACTATCTTTCGCAACTGGAAGCCCGGCCTGAAGCCGGATTTTTTCCGTATCAAGGATCATGACAATGCTGCCATCACCAAGAACCGTCACCCCGGAATAAAGACCTTCGTCACCCAGTACAGCCGGAAGCGGCTTTACCAAAATTTCTTCCGTATCATAGATAGAATCAACAACCAGGCCGTAC
>JAGFXW010000080.1 GCA_017861495.1 Bacillota bacterium | reverse complement strand
TGCTGCGGCAGGCACTGCTGCGGGAAGGGACTACCGCGTTTCTCGGTACAACCATGTCCGCTTCTGTAGACCAATTGTTAGCCGTTCTCAAGAACCTCGCTTCCGGCCAAAAACAAGCAAACCATTTGCACCAGGCGGAATTGTTAGGCGTTCATTTGGAAGGCCCTTTCTTAAGCGCTGGCTATAAAGGCGCTCATGTTGGCCAGTGTATACTGCCGGAAAGTCCCGGCGGGGATGCGGCGATCCTGACCCGCTTATTGAACACGTATCCTGACCTCGTTCGGATCCTTACATTTGCCATTGATCGGCTGGATATGACCGGTTTGCTTGCTATCTGCCAACGGCATGGTATTCTTCCGTCGGCCGGCCACATGGCCGCAGATTATGCGGCCATGGCTGGTGCAGCAGCGGTGGGAGTACAGCGCATCACGCATGCTTTTAATGCAATGCCGGGTATCCATCATCGCCAACCGGGTCCGATGACGGAGGGATTGCTGAACGCCGATATCGAACTGGAATTGATTGCCGACGGGGTTCATATTCATCCGGCTATTTTGGAAATGGCCTTCCGGCTTAAACCGCCTGATAAGGTGGTTATTGTATCCGATGGTACCCGTTCCGTAGGGATGCCGGAAGGGGAATATGAGCTGGGCGGGCAAATAACGACGGTGAAAAATGGGACAGTCCGGTTAGCGGACGGTACGATTGCCGGCAGCGCCTATCCATTATTACAGGGGCTGCGGACAATGGTCCAGGCACTAAAGCGTCCGTTGCCTGAAGCCGTTCGTTTCGCCTCTCTTAATCCGGCCCGGTCCTTAGGTGTTGCCCACCGGTTGGGCAGCTTGGAAACAGGAAAAGACGCAACCTTCGTACGGTTAAGTCCGGATCTGACTGTCAAGCAGGTATGGGTTCAAGGGGAATTGGCCTTCGAACGGAATACGAAACGATAGTTTGAAGTGGGGGGATGAGACAGTGAACCAAATGAAGTTGAAAGAAGCGCAAGAACAGTTTTTTCGCCGCTATCCTGACGGATTTTCTGATTCCCAGATGATTGCAATCACGAAAAAGCACAAGGTAGAAAAAATGAAAAAAATGGCCCAGGACAGTTTTGCGCTGGAACAGTTTGCAAGTCCGGCCAACATTGTCGCTTCTATGTCTAAGATTGTCAGCCAATCCTCTCTGATTTCCGTGTTTGAAAAACCGAAGTTTAAAGAGTTCGTAAATAGCATCAGCGACCAGGAAAAAGAACAATTGGCCAAAGGGTTAAAGGAGTTTTTGTATGGCGATCAAGAGGCTGGTTTTGAATTGATGGCTGGTTTGTTGGGAAAGTATAAACTGGCAAAATGGCCGTTGCTAACCGTGTATGGCATCTATTTTCGACCGGACGAGGAGGTTTTTATAAAACCGACCACCGTGAAAAAAATTATTGAGTGCTTTGAATTAACGGGTCTTACATACAGTTCTGCTCCGACTTTTGCTTTTTACCAGGCGTATCGTGAGCAAATCAAGCAGTTGAAGCAAAGGGCGGAGGTCTCTCTGCAGGTCGATAATGCCGCTTTTTGCGGTTTTCTCATGCTGTCGATTGAAAGTATTACCTAAAAACGGCAATCTTTCGGAATTCAGGCGTTGCAGGATAGAATGATCCGCTATATAATTATGAAATAATTATTCCTTTGCCAAGAATTGTCCACAGCAAAGATGGGGTACTATGGAACAGCGAAGTTTATCATTAAAATTAAGTGCGGTTTATATTGATATTTATGGGGTATTAGCCTGCTTTTACCCGTTTCTAACGGTTTATTTTCAGCAGCGGGGCCTCAGTTTTACCGAAATGGGTATAGCCTTTGCGCTTGTTTCGCTTACGAGCGTTATTGCCCAACCCGTATGGGGGTTTGTGGCGGATAAATATTCGAATAAACGGACGATTTTGCTCATCACTTTGTTTTTCAGCGCGCTGGTTGTCTATTCGCTGGTTTTAGCCAGCGATTTTTATTTTGTGATTGGCAGTATCGTTTTGGTCATGGCTTTTCAAAGTCCGGTAGTGCCGGTGGCGGATGCATATTGCTATGCGTTGATAAAACAGTATAGCTGGCTGCAGTACGGACGGATCCGGATGATGGGCTCTCTGGGGTATGCGGTCATTGTATTGCTGTTAGGGTGGATCGTGAAGTATTTTGGGATAAACAGTGTCTATTTTGCCTATTCCATCATCAGCTTGTGCGGTATGTTTTTGGTGCTTGGCATTGATTTTAAAGATAAAGTGACACGGCAGACTGTGAAACTGCAAGATGTTGCGAATTTGCTGCGCAATAAAAAAGTCCTGCTGCTGTTGTTGGCTATCGTGTTTACTAACATTGCCATTGGCAGCAATTCAAGCTATATTTCCATATTGATTGAACAGACGGGCGGAGATGTTGCCCAGATTGGAATCGTATGGTTTATTGTTGCCATTAGTGAATTGCCGGTTCTGTTTGTCGGAGCAAAATTATTGCGAAACTATGGGGAACTGAATCTTTATCTGGTGGGCCTATCGCTGTATGTAGTGCGGTACCTGTTGGATTCGTTCTGCACCTGGTATGTTTCTGTGGCTGCCATCCAATTGATGCAGGGGATTACGTATACTTTCTTCTTGGTTGCTTCTTTGGAATATTTAAACCGGATTGCGCCGGGCAAGATAAAAACGGTTGCGATGACCCTGCATGCGGCCTCGATCGCGATTGGCGGCGTAATCGGCAATTTGGGCGGCGGAATATTGCTGGAATATGTGAATATCTTTGTTTTTTATAAAGTAGTGGCCGTTGTTTGCCTGCTAGGGATGGGGTTCCTTGTCGGGTTAAAGAAAATTGACATGCAAGCCAGCGGGGAGACTGCCATGAAGTGCAGCCGGGAAAACGCTGCATGGCAGCAAATTAAATCGCTATCCCGCTGAAACATCCGTAAGTTATGTGGCGAATATGTATAAAATATTTTATAATCATATACAATGGGAGTAAATCTTGGTTTAAATTAGCGTCCGTTGTTTGCCGGCCTACAGGGGCAGCGCCAGTATGACCGGTCATTGGATACGGGATAAAAAGGAGCGAATAAATTCAATGAAACATAAAGTTTTTGTGGATGGCCAGGAAGGCACGACCGGATTAAAAATCCATGAGTATTTGTCAAAACGTACCGATATTGAGTGCTTAAGCATTGATCCGGAAAAACGGAAAGACATAGAAGAACGGAGCCGGTTGTTAAACAGCGCCGATCTGGTGTTTCTTTGTTTGCCGGATGCGGCGGCGCGTGAAGCGGTTTCGTTAATAACCAATGATAAAACACGGGTAATTGATGCCAGCACAGCCCATCGGGTTCAGCCTGGCTGGACGTACGGCTTGCCTGAACTGAGCGGCGAACAGCGGGAGAAAATAAGACATTCCCGCCGGGTGGCAAACCCGGGCTGTCATGCAACCGGCTTTATTGCCGGGATGTATCCGCTTGTGAAAGCCGGCATCGTTCCGGCTGATTATCCGGTGGCTTGCACGTCGTTAACCGGTTACAGCGGCGGCGGAAAATCGTTAATAAAAAAATATGAGGATCCTGATTTGGCCGGCGGCTTGAATAGCCCTCGTCCTTATGCGCTGCACTTGCAGCACAAACATTTGCCGGAAATGCAGCATGTAACCGGGCTGCAGTACCCGCCCGTGTTCGTTCCGATCGTGGCCAACTACTATAAAGGGATGGGCGTTACGTTGCCGCTGGCGCCCCGTCTGTTCAACAAGACAATGGGTGCCGAGGAAGTAAGAGATTTCTTTGCGGAGTATTATGCCGGCGAAAAATTCATTCAGGTAATGCCGTACGATGCGGCGGCTAAACTGGAAGACGGCTTCTTTTCTGTTGAGTCGTGCAACGATACGAACCGGATCGACTTGTTTGTATTCGGAACCAACGAGAGGATCATGGTCGTTACCCGTTTTGATAATTTAGGCAAAGGGGCGTCCGGCGCAGCGGTGCAATGTATGAATATTATGTTGGGCGCGGATGAAGATACTGGATTGAAGCGCTAAGAAAAGCAAATGAAGGGTAATTAACTTATTTGGAGGTCAAACTATGTTGATCAAAAACGCAACGCTGGTTGATGTGAAATCAGGCAGCCTGCTTTCACAGGTTCATGTATTGGTTGAACAGGGAACAATAAAGGGAATTTGTCAAGAACCGTGTCCGCCCATGGATTCGGAAGTTGTCATTGATGCGCAGGGAATGTATATTTTGCCGGGGTTGATTGACTGCCATGTGCATCTCGTTTGGGACGGCAGCGATGATCCCAATGCCGAAATTCTGCATATGGATAATGAATTAATGGCCTTGCGGATGGCGAAGCATGCCAAAGAAACGTTGGAGTTGGGCATAACGACCGTCCGCGATACCGGCTCGCCGCGCAACGTGGGGTTTGCCGTCCGCGAAGCGATCCGGAAAGGAATTGTTATGGGACCGAACTTGCTGATTTCCGGTCCGCCTGTTTGCATGACGGGAGGTCACGTCTACACGATCGGCATGGAATCCGATGGCGTGGATGAAGTGCGGAAATCTGTCCGGACATTATTGAAAAAGGGAGTCGATGTGATCAAGGTCATGGCTTCCGGCGGGGTCTACACGGAAGGCGAGGAGCCGGCATCGCCGCAGATGACGGTGGAGGAAATGGCGGTAGCGGTGGAAGAAGCTCATAAGCGCAATGTAAAGGTCGCCGCGCATGCCGAGGGAGTATCCGGGATTTTCAACGCGCTGCAAGCCGGTGTGGATACGATTGAACATGGTAATCTGGCGACAGAAGAGGCCTGGGATATTTTTATCGAGCAAGGAACTTATTTGGTGCCGACGCTCATGGTGTTTAAACGCCTGGCAGAGGCGGATAATACAGGTACGCCTGAATATGCCGTTGCGAAGGCTAAACAATTGCATACGGCTCATTTTGTGAATTTCCGCAAGGCCGTGGAAAAGGGCGTAAAAATTGCTGCCGGTACTGACGGGTATTCGCCGCGCTTGCCCGAAGAGATGTATTTCGACGAACTTCTTGTGATGCATGAACTGGGGATGAGCAAGCCTGACGTACTGCGCGCGGCTACGGTAAACGCTGCGGAAGCGCTGGGCCTGAAAAATGTCGGTTGTTTGGAAGAGGGCATGAAAGCCGATCTGTTGTTATTGTCTGTGAATCCGTTAGAGGATTTGAATTTCCGCAATAAAATTGTCAAAGTGGTAAAAGACGGCGAGGTTGTCCGCTAAAAGGTTTACAGAGTATTGCGAGTTAAGAAAGGGGAATATTATGGAGGCATGTTGTAAAAAAATAGAGCAAACAAAGCCGAAACAAAGCATGGCGAGGGCTGTACTTGCCGGTTCAATCGGCAATGCGCTCGAATGGTTCGACTATGGGTTGTATGGTTATTTTGCGGCCATTATCTCTTCGTTGTTTTTTCCGTCCAAAGATTCACTGACGTCACTGATGCTTACGTTTATTGTGTTTGGCGTAGGTTTTGTGATGCGGCCGCTTGGCGGGCTCATTTTTGGTCATTATGCCGATAAGGCGGGACGGCGCAAGGCGTTGGCTGTGACGGTCATTTTAATGGGCGTCAGTACTTTTGCTATCGGTTGTTTGCCCACCTATGCCCAAATTGGCGTGTGGGCGCCGATTTTGCTGGCAGCTCTCCGTTTACTGCAAGGGATTTCTACAGGGGGCGAATGGGGCAGTTGCATGTCCTTTCTTGCGGAATACGGAACGGAAAAGAACCGGGGGTTTATTGTCAGTTGGTCGCAGTTCAGCATTGCGGTAGGCCTGTTGCTGGGGTCGGCATTGGGAACGATATTAACCGCTGTTTTGTCAACGGAAGCACTTTATGCTTGGGGCTGGAGAATTCCTTTCTGGAGCGGTTTATTGATCGCCTTGTTCGGCATGTATGTACGCTCCAATGTAGAAGAGACACCGAGGTATCAAGAAGCGGCGCAGTCACATGAAGTTGCCGCTATGCCGGTCGTAGAGTTGTTCAAGAAATACCGGCGGGAAACCGTTGTGAATATCGGCGTTGTTATTGGCTGGACCATTTCTTACTGGGTAACCATGGCCTATATGCCGACGTATATTGCAAAGGTTCTTAAGTATCCTTTATGGGTCGGGATGTCCTTCAATACAGTCCTCTTGATTATTTTTATGATCGCAATCCCTTTTGCCGGCATGCTGGCGGATCGGATCGGCCGTAAGCCGGTAATGATGGCGGCAGCGGCTGGGTTTATCGTACTGTCATACCCGTTGTTTTACCTTATGAGCACTGTACAAACGACGGGGGTATTATTCTTTGTCATGATGGTGTTGGCGCTGCTTCAGGCATTGATTTGCGGCGGGGCAACGGTATTCATTCCTGAAATATTCCCGACCCATGTTCGCTGCAGCGCAATCGGCGTCGGTTACAACTTCGCTGTTGCGGCTTTCGGCGGAACAGCGCCGTTTGTCGCCACTTGGCTGATTTCCACTACCGGAGACAACCTGGCGCCGACCTATTACCTGATTGGCGGAGCCACCTTAACCTTTTTGGTGCTGGCCTTTTTAGCGGAGGAAACATACAAAAAACCGCTTAAGTAACAGCGAACAGATTAATTGTGAATAGATGCAAAGAGCCTCAAATCCTTTAATAGATAAGGAAGTTGAGGCTCTTGTTCGGTAGTGAAGAGTGCGTTCTTATATTTAATTAATGCAGGACATCCCATAATTGTTTTCCGATTAATAGTACTGTAATGGAAATAAACAGTGGCCTCACGTACGCCGCGCCTTTGGTGATAGCAACCCTGGAACCGGCAATGGCGCCGATGATCATGGCGGCGCCCATGCTGATACCGTAAATATAATTGACCGAGCCCGCCAATATAAAGGTTATTGCGGCTCCCAGGTTGCTGGCAAAATTGAGGGCCTTGGCATTGCCGGCAGCCACGACAAAATCAAAACCAAGCATTAAGAAGACAAAAATTAGAAAGGATCCTGTTCCCGGGCCGAAAAAACCGTCGTAAAAGCCCAATGTAAAGGCGGCGCAGCTCCCCAGGACGCCAATCCGGTTATTGATCCCTTGATAAGTGGATTTATCGCCCCAATCCTTTTTAAAAACCGTGTAGATGGCTACTAAAACCAGCATGACGATCACTAATGGTTTTAAAAATTCTGGCGGAATTAGCCTTACTGTGTACGCTCCTGCTATAGAACCGAGGAAGGATAAAGGAAAAAGATATTTGACCAATCCGAGGTTCATCTTGCCGGAGCGCAGGAAGGAGATGCTGCTTGTAATGGAACCACAGACGGAGGCAAGTTTGTTGGTTCCTAATACAGCGACGGGCGGCAATCCTGTTAGCAGAAGTGCCGGTAGGGAAATTAAGCCGCCGCCGCCAACGACCGAATCGACGAAAGAGGCAAGAAAACCTACTCCCAGTATAAAACTAAGCGTTTCTATGCTGATTTGATCCATTGATAGTATCTCCCTATTTTTTTGCCATAACAAAACTGGCTTCAACCCATACAAATGGGTTGAGGCCAGTTTTGTTTTTTTTCAGTACACCAGAAAATATAAAATTATATCTGGTGTACATAAGAGCAACCAGCGGCTTCCACCGTCGCTATGAAAGCTTGGCGCAAGCCGGGTTTTCTAAACAAAGCCCCATATAGATTGTATCATAGCTGCTCAATAGAAGGTATCAGCCGGGCAATTATTTGCGCTGAAAACTGTTTTTTCTATTAGCTGTTTTTGAGTACATCAGACAATATAAAATTATACCTGGTGTACATAAGAGCAACCAGCGGCTTCCACCGTCGCTAATAAGCTCAGTGCAAGCCGGGTTTTCTAATTTCTGCAATACAGTCTGTCAGCCAGTCAATATATGTGCGCTCCCGCATGATAGCCCCTTTCAATACGATGTAGTCGCCATATAGTGGTGAAATCACAGCGGAAACTGTTTTGGCATAAGGATGCTCGGCCATGGATGCTTCTAATTTTGCTAATTTTTCTTTTCGCTGCTTCAGTTGATAGTCAAATTGTTTTAGAATATCTTCTTTTTTCATCGATTCGATGAAATAGGCTTTTAACCGGAAAATATCTTTTGGCGTCGGTTCCAACAGATCCTGTTGAGCCAGCCAGTTAAAAAAATCGTTTCTGCCGGCTTCGGTAATTGAATACAGTTTTTTCTCCAACTTCTCACCTTGCAGCACCGTTTCATAGGTAATCAGGCCTTCGGCAGTCAGTTTTTTTAATTCTGGATAGAGTTGGCTATGCTGCGCATACCAAAAGTTCACGAGTTCCATGTTAAATGCTTTCATTAAATCATAACCGGTCATTGCTTTTCGATTGATTAAACCCAAGATTGCATATTTTAACGTACGCACTCCGTCATCCTCCCCGTTCTAGCGAATAAAATTCGCACGCATCTTAATTAAAAAAATAAAATATACCATATAAAAATGTTAATAACAACATGTAACAATTGACATGTATAAGTTTAGTGCTTATAATATTACTATAATCGAAAAAACAATAAAATACAAGGTCTGACTCGGCCAGTTCGCGGGCAATCCTTTTTAAAAAGTAACTCATCGTTGAAAAATAAAAATTACATGAGCAAGGAGAATGAAAGTATGCAAAGAAAGTATCCGAACCTGTGTAAACCTATCAAAATCGGTAACGTGAATTTCCGCAACAGAATGTTTTCGGCTCCGATGGGCGGGACGGACATAACTGCCGACTGCACTATCGGACGGGCTTCTACGGCGTTTTATGAATTGCGCGCCAAGGGCGGAGCCGCTTCTGTGACCGTCAGTGAATGTGTCGTTCACCCGGAAACAGAAGGATCGCATATGTATCATTTGGATCTGCAGACCGTCGGTTCGCTTTCGAGCTTTACCTATACG
>JAGFXW010000079.1 GCA_017861495.1 Bacillota bacterium | reverse complement strand
GAGAAAATTGCCGAGTACGGCAACAAAGAAATAGAACGGGATTATCCGCTGGCTTGGGAAATAATCCATATGGCCAGCTGCGGCAAAATTGGCCAATTACTGGCGTCCGGCCGGCAAATTGATCCTGAACTGGCGGCGATAGCTTGTTCTGTGCATGATTATGGAAGGATTGTTACCGGCAAACAAGCAAACCATGCCCAAAATGGTTATCAGCCGTTACAGGCTTTTTTGCGGGAATGTGACCAGTTTACGGATGAGGAAATAGAAGTAGTGGTTCAAGCGGCCCAAAACCATAGCAACAAAGATGAAATCGGAACGAAAATGGATGAACTGGTGAAAGATGCTGATGTGTTGGAGGAACGAAAATGGATGAACTGGTGAAAGATGCTGATGTGTTGGATTGTTACCAATACGGGGAAAAGATGGACCGGCCTGGGCGGCGTGAACGCCTGATCAAGGTACTCGCAGAGTTTCCGTCCGCGTCTTTATAGATGGAGTAGGACTTCCGCTTTTCCCAATAGTACTTGACAATAATGCTTTGTACACATATTATTAGTATGACAAGTATTAGTTAAACAATTATTAGCAAGGCAATCATTGGCGGATGGAATTTCTATTGCGAAAAATGCTGGGTAATTTCGATTACTCTATGAAGGTGAAAGATTTTGACGATGTTTTTTTCTTACGATGAATCGATCGGCATTCTGACCAATGAAGTCAACCGAAAGATTGTCCACTACTTAACAATGCATCTGGAAAGCCATAATATTACCCCTGCGCAATGGGTAGTATTATTCCGGCTATCGCAGCAAGATGGCCTTTCCCAAACTGAGTTGGCTAAAAGAGTCAATAGGGATCAACCAACGTTGGCGCGGATTTTAGATATTTTAGAAAACAAAAATCTGATCGAACGGCGAGCCAGCAAGGAAGACCGCCGTTCATTCATTATTTTTCTTACGGCAAAGGGAACTTCATTAGTGCAGGAATTAGCCCCATATGTGGAAAGTATCTACCAAAAAATGTTGCGCGGCATCTCAAAAGAGCATTTGACGATATACAGCCAAACTCTCAATGCGATTAAGAAAAATATTCTTGCTGATTGATGATAAACTTTTTGCAATCGAAGAGGAGGAAGAAAAATGTCAAGTAATGAACACCCTTTTGCCCCTGCGGCACCGGCTGGCCTGATGGTATTGACTTTTTACCTGAGCGCCTTATTTCCCGTATTGATCGGTACTGCGCCGGAGGAACTGATTTATGTATTGATCCCGCTTGGCTTGGCCGGCGGAATTGTACAGCTCTCCAGTGGTATTATGGAGCTCCGCTGCGGCATGATCGTACCCGGGAATATCATGTGCGGGTTTAGTGCGTTTATGTTTTTGGGGATGGGCGAAAATCTTTTAAAAATATTGAAGTTGATCCCGGCTCATACGGCAGCGGTTGATGGATACGTTTTTATGGTTATGGGACTGTATATGGTAGGCTTTACACTTCCGTTTTTGCATAAAAACCTGGTTGCCGGCATTTTCATGATCACAACCGATATCTTTTTTTGCGGATGCGGTATTGCTTGGATCTTTGGGCTGCCGATCTTCTTTACAATCGCCACTTGGTCTTTAGTGCCGATCGTTATCACGGCAATGTGGCAGGCGATTGCCGAAGTGTTGAATCACAGCATGGGGCGTGAAATCGTTAAAATGGGCGCGCCGTTGTTAAAGTAATTGAACTGTTTGGCAACAAAATAGTAAAGGCTGTTCAAAAAAAGGTAAGATGCTGGGAACGGAGTCGCGATTGCGCAACTCTTGGCGCTTTAGCGCCTTGGAGTTGGCGGCATATTCCTTGCGGGTGCAACGCGAATTGGCCTTTTTAACAGTCCGCAGCGAGCGCCAATGGCGCTCGTTTTGCTATATCGGGAATGAAAAACCAGGGACGCATATTGACATAATTAATGGCAAAGGCTAGTATGAGCCTGTGTGTATTGAACAACTTATTGCGAGGCTGGGACACAAAACCTTGGGTCTGTGAACAATGTGTGTCGATGACTGCCAAATTGCATTTTTTCGGGAGCCCGTCTGAAATAGCCGGGCTTTTTTCATGCAAGCCATTCATGCTTTTTGCAGCGCGCAATGCCGATGTTCTTATGAATTTGGCTGTAAAAAAGGATTGACAGGTGTCCATGGGTTGCGGTACTATCAAATCATTATATAAAAAGGCAATTTTTGCTAGAAATGGACATCTGTATTATGGGGTTTATGCAGTTGTCATACCCAGATAAAGGAGGAAACGAACAAGCATGTCATTGTCGAAAAAAATGGTGGGTTATTTTTTAATTGTAGTTATGGTAGCAGTCGCGGCGTTCCTTTATACCATCAATGCAACCAGCCAGTCCGAAGCCGATGTGACGCATCTTAGTGTTTATGAGATTCCGCGGATGGAAAAAACCCAGGAACTCATGTTGAACGCTGTATCCCAGACCGTCAGTATCCGGGGTTATTTTATGTACGGAGATGAAAATTATCTTACTGAATACCTTCGCCTGGTTGAGCGAAATGCGCAGGTGGAAGAAGAGTTGCTGCGGGAGAGTAAGACGGAAGAAGCGCGAAAGATGTTGGTGGAGATCCAATCCCTCGACCGGAATTGCGCTAATCTGGCCAAAACTAAGGTTATTCCGTTGCTGAAAGCAGGAAAGAAGGAAGAAGCACTGCAAATTCTTAGCAGTGAAATCGGTCCCCAGGCTAAAAGTTATTTTGCCAAAGTGGAGGAATTTAAAAAACTGCGCATAAGCAGGATACAAGAGTCTACGAGTGAAACGGTGTCTGATGCTAAGAAAACGAAAATGGTTGCAACTACCGCTGCGGTTTTGGTGGCAATCATCGGGGTGGGTATTGGTGTGTTTGCGGCCCGCAAGATTACCAGACCGATTATCCATTTGGAAAAATTGATGCATGCCGCGAGTGACGGCGACTTGACGGTGAAGGCTTCTGTCGATACCAAGGATGAAATCGGCCAGCTTTGTGAATCGTTTAATAAAATGATCACGGCGCAATTGGATATTGTTAAGGCGATTCGGAACAGTGCGGTCGAATTGACCGCCGCTTCACAAGAAATGGCAGCTTCTTCCACGGAAGTGTCGAACGCAGCGACGAGTATTGCCACCGAAATTCAGGATGTGGCATCTTCGATGGAGGAAGCTTCAAAATCGAGCGCGGAAACGGCCCAGGTCTTGGTCGAGTTGTCTTCCCTGATTCAGATTGCTAAAGATAAAGCGGAATCGGCGACCGGTAATTCGGCAATAACGATCGATGCGGCTAAGGGCGGCAAAGCAACAGTGACCGATGCAATTACGAGCATGAATACAATCCATACCAGGACGACCGAGGCGGAAAAAGTCATTACGCTTCTTAACGAATATTCCCAGCAAATCGGAATTATTAATGAAACAATTACTGGAATTGCCAAGCAAACAAATTTATTAGCTTTGAACGCAGCGATTGAGGCGGCCAGAGCGGGCGAAGCAGGGAAAGGTTTTGCGGTCGTTGCCGAAGAGGTCAGGAGGTTGGCTGAACAGTCAAACGCGGAAGCAGAAAATATTTCCCAGCTTATTGGGAAAATAACCGAAAATACCAGCAGTGCCGTGGTGGCTATGAAGCACAGTTTGGCTGAAGTAGAAGCAGGTGTCGAGGCCGTCCACAAAGCGGATCTGTCCTTGGAAAAAATAATGGCGGCAGTTGCGGAAACGGTAAACGATATTGACGGAATTGCCAAAGTCACGAACGCCGAGGTTGCTTCATCGGAAAAAATTGTGCAGCTGATTGAGGTTGTGGCGGAGGATATTGAAAAAACAGAACAGGATGCGCAATTGGTTGCGGCAGCAACGGAAGAGACGACGGCGACAATGGAAACAATAGCGGCGAGTTCCGAACAGACAAGCGCTATGGCGCAGGAACTGCAAAATCTTATTACCCGGTTTCGGATATAATACAGGGAGGTAGGGAGTAATGAAGCACTCGCTTTCAGTGAACGGAAACCAGGCTACAGTGATAGTAAATGGGAAAATCTATGCGCATGATGCAGGGATTTTGCGGGATGATGTATTGGATGCCATAGAAAAAGGTATAAAATTTATTCGCATGAATCTTGTAGATACCACGTATATTGATAGTTCCGGCTTAGGTGTACTGGTAACGATTCATAAGCTTTCCAAGGAGAAAGAGGGAGGCCTTGTATTAACCGGCGTACAAGGGATGGTAGCCGAGCTGCTCAGGCGGACACGGTTGGATCGGACGTTGTCCATTGAGTAATGATGCGAATAACAGATAATAATCAAGACGACAACAAAATGATGGATGATACTGCCTCTGCGGATCGTTTTTGGCAAAAACAAAGAACTTTCGCCTGGAGTATTGCTGCAATACTATTTTTCGGCATCCTCTTATTGGGCATTATTTGGATCGATGCCTCGCAAAAAATCCAGGCTGAGCGTGAGGCTGAATTCGATGATGCCGTCAGTGAAATGACCGGCGTCTCGCTGGCTTTTGAGGAATACACGGTCAGTGCCATTCAGCGTGCCGACCAACTGTTGTTGCTAATGAAATCGCAATATGAAAAAGAAGGACGAAAGACAGATATATTACAGCTTATTAAAACAGTGGGCCTTGACAAAGAACCGCTGGTTTTGTTAAGTATAGCGGACGAAAACGGTGATTTGATTATGAGTAACCAAGAGCCGTTTCGATTTTCGAATATACAAGACCGGGAGCATTTTCAAATTCATCAAGAAGAGTCTTCGCAGGAACTATTTATCAGCGATCCGGTCTTGGGCAGATCATCCGGACAACTATCGATGCAGTTGACGCGCCGGATCAATAAGCCGGATGGAACGTTCGGCGGGATTGCGGTTGCGTCGCTGTCGCCTGTTTATTTCACCGATTTTCATAAGCGGATAGATTTCGGCAATGACGGTATGATTGCTTTGGTTAAAACGAACGGAGTGATCGAATCCTGGGAGCCAAAGGAAACTGCTGTTATTGGCGGAAACCTCAAGGAAATCGATAAGGACCTGTTTGGGAAAATAGTAAAAAAAGAAACCGGAACTTATTTTGAAACGATTAACGTAGATGGCGTGAAACGAATCTATAATTACCGGATGCTGCATGATTATCCGCTGGGTGTACTTGCCGGCAAGTCGGAAAACAATGTATTTATGAATTTTGCGGCAATGCAGCGCAAGCATGTATGGGATGCAATCCTTATGACCGTTATTGTTCTTGTTGCCTGCAGCACGGTGGTATGGGTTACGATTGCACGAACCAAGAACGCGGAATCACAATTTATCGTCTACAAAATTTCTGAGATTGTCAGTTCGGCAATGAAACTGGAAGAGCTTTATCCAGCAATCTATAAGCTTGTAGAGCAACGGATCCGGGCGAAAAATTTTTATATCGTATTGTACGACCAAACCAGCAATTCACTGCAAATTCCATACAAAGTGGTGAGAAACGAAATGGTTTCGGTATGCCCCGAAGCTTTTGACCAATTGGCTGTGCTTGTTATCCAGACACGGAACCTGTATCGCGCTGATTCGTTGGTATTAGCCGGATTTCAAGAAAAAGGAAAATTTCCTACTCCCTGTATGGGCGTTTCTTACTGGATTGGCGCCCCGCTCAAAAACAGCGCCGGTGACTGTTTTGGTGTTGTCGCTGTTTTTGATACTGCTGAAGGGTCCAGTTATGTAAATAAAGATCAGCAAATGCTGCTGTTTATTTCGAACCAGATCGCCATGGCGATAGAACGCAAACGGATTGCCGAGGAACTGACAAAAAGTCAGGAACGCCATCGTTTGGCGATGGAAGCTACGGAAGAAGGCTTATGGGATTATGATTTAGTCCATGATGAGTTCTACTATTCCGACCGGTTTGCTGAAATGACCGGAATTTCACCTGGCCAGAAATTGACGTTGGAAGAGTTTGGTGAGAAAGTTGTTCCCCATAAAGATATTTCCCGAATGCATGCGGCGGCCAACGATATTGTGGAAGGCAAATCGCCGTATTATTTTTTCGAATACAGCTGTGGAGAGCCGGACGACCAACGATGGATAATCATTCAAGGCAAAGCAATCTATGATGCGGAAGGGAATCCAGTCCGGGTGACCGGTTCCAGTGTGGATATTACCAAACGCAAGAAAATGGAATTGGAAATCAGGATGAAAAATGAAGCTTTGGCCGTTTTGAACACAAGGATTCAGGAAGATCTTAACTGGGCCGCTTTAGTGCAAAAAGAAGCCTTGCCAAAGCCTTTTTGTGGGAATATGGTACAGGTACATTCGTTTTACGTTCCTTACAATATGGTCAGCGGTGATTTTTTTAACTATCAATGGATTGAGAAGAACCGGCAATTGCGGGGTTATCTTGTTGATGTGAGCGGTCATGGCATGGCGCCGGCGCTGCAAATGGCGACATTAAAGACTCTGTTGGACAGCAGGTTTTTGCAGGATCATGAAGTTACGGAGAGCGTATTTCAAGAAATTAACCGGATGATGCCTGAATATATGTTTGGCGAATATTTTGCCGGGGTATTATACTTTGAATTTGATTTTCGTTCTTCCTTGCTTAAGGTTATATCCGCCGGCATCCAATTCTTTTTGGCCGCCAAACCGGCGGAGTGCAGATTGGTTCCGGTGTTCAGCGGATACTTGGGGATGTTTGATAAAGCGGAAGTGCAGACAGAGACATTGCCATTCCGGGTGGGCGAAATCTATTGCCTGATGAGTGATGGCGTATCGGATTTGATAGAAATGCATGGCGCTGGGCCGCAGAAGGATTTTGCGGCTTATAGGGAATGGATCGATGCATTGTCGCGGCATCCCGACCGGAGCGACGATTTTTCGGCTGTCTGCATCGAAATTTTGCCGGATAAAACTCCGTACTGCCTTGAAATCCGGCAGCAGGACGATATGGAAGCGGCCTTGGATACTATTCATACGATTCTGGAGCGGACCGCGCCGAACCATGCGGCCATGTTGGAAGTGGCGGTGAACGAGGCCGTTAATAATGCGTTGCGTGTCAGCGAGTGTGTAGGTATTAAAATAAAACGGCTGGGAAGTAAAATCACCATCCGGGTTAAGGATGACGGACCTGGTTTTTTGGCCGCGGGAGACAATGCCGGGTTCATTAACGGTTCCTTGGCGGACGCGGAATTCGACAGGAAATTTGATGAACTCCGGGAAGCGGAAAACGGTCGCGGAATCCTGATGATGAAAATGTTTTGTGACCAGGTTCTGTACAATGCCAGGGGGAATGAAGTACTGATGGTAAAGCGAGACATGGTTTTAGGCTGTTGAAAAAGGCCAATCTGCGTTGTCGCTACTGCGTTTGCTTGCTAGCGTACGTTTTAGTACGCGGCGCAGCGCAATACTCGTCGTTTCTAGCATCTTGACCTTTTTGAACAGCCTTTCAAGTTATTGTTAATGAACATAAAATGATACTAATGGGATTTAGCGATACAGGCCTCTATGCAGGCCTGTTTTTTATATTGTTTTGCCGCATTGACAAACGCTGCATTTTGTTTTAGTATTTGAGCAAATCATTATGCGCTGATTTTTTTGGCCTAATATACGGGGCCAAATAAGCTGGGCATACAGCTTGTTGGTTGGATTATGAAGGAGAAGCCCGGATGATATTGATGATTGATAACTACGATTCGTTTACTTACAATTTGGTGCAGTATTTGATGAAGCTGAAGGCTGAAATCGTGGTATTTCGCAATGATGCGATCACACTCGACGAAATCGAAACGATGAACCCGGACATGATTGTGATTTCTCCGGGGCCGTGCACGCCGAATGAAGCGGGCGTTAGCCTTGCGGTTGTGGAGCGGTTTAAGGCCGTAATCCCCATTCTGGGCATTTGCCTTGGTCATCAAACCATCGGGCAGGCTTTCGGCGCGCGGGTTGTACCGGCCAAGGAGCCGGTCCACGGCAAGGTCCATCCGATCCGCCATACCGGTAAAGGGGTATTTGCCGGGCTGAGTAATCCCTTGCAGGTAACCCGCTATCATTCCCTTGTGCTTGACCGGGATACGCTGCCGGCGGATTTGGAAATTACGGCAGAGACAATGAAGGGTGAAATCATGGGTATTCGCCATATAAAATATCCGGTGGAAGGTGTCCAGTTTCATCCGGAGGCGATTCTTACCGAGGGCGGCATGGACTTATTACGGAATTTCTTGGCGTTGGCGCAGGAGTTTAAGGGGAAGCGCCATGCAAAATAAAACGTTTTCGACAAAATTGACGGCGTTCGATCTTTTTGTATCGTTGCGCAGCCGGCGGCATCCTTTTATTTTGGACAGCGGGATGGATCCGGAGAAACTGGGTCGCTATTCCTTTGTCGGCGCCGATCCATTTTTGACGTTTTCCAGCAAAGATGATCAGTGCCGGATTGACCAAGCCGATGGAACAGAAGAACTCCATACGGAGGACCCTTTCACATTGTTGAAGCGGCTTTTGCAACAATACACTGTCCGGCCCCGGGAAGGGCTGCCCTTTGCGGGGGGCGCGGTAGGTTATTTTGGCTATGATTTATGCCACTTTATCGAAAAATTGCCGCGCAAAGCCGTGGATGATGTTAGCGTTCCGGACTGTTTTTTTGGTTTTTATGACGGCATTTTTGTGTTTGACCACCAGAAGAACACGGTGGATATCGTGGCGTTGGGGCTTGCCGGTCCAGTCGAAGAAACGCTGCATAGGCTGGAACTTCAATTATCTGCCGCTGCCGAACAGCCTCCGGCAATTATTCCGTTTCATAATTCCGCTCCGGCCGATCTTCACACGAACATGACCAAGGAAGAATACGTCCAGGCGATCCAGCGGGTGCGGGAGTATATCCGGTCAGGGGACATTTACCAGGCGAATTATACGCAACGCTTTGATTGTGGATTTGCAGGAGACCCGGTTGCGTTTTTTGCTGCCCTGCGGTCCAAAAATCCCGCTCCGTTTGCTGCCTATATCGATACCGGCGAATGTATTGTGGTTTCCAGTTCGCCGGAACGGTTTCTTAGAATTCATAATGGCGTCATTGAAACACGGCCGATTAAGGGGACCATTTCCCGGGGAATAACGGCGGCCGAAGATGAACAAAATATGCAGACCTTATTGCAAAGTGAAAAAGACCGGGCGGAACTGCTGATGATTGTTGATCTGGAGCGAAACGATCTGAGCCGGATCGCGAAAACCGGGACGGTTGAAGTGCCGGAACTGTTTGTTATCGAAACGTATGCAACGGTGCATCATTTGGTCG
>JAGFXW010000271.1 GCA_017861495.1 Bacillota bacterium | reverse complement strand
GATAATGCCGACGGTTGGGCTTTCATCCTGCCGCTTCACATGCCGGTCAAAATAGTTCACATACATCTGCATCTGACCCAAGTCTTGATGCGTTAGTTTGCCGATCTTCAAATCGATCAGTACATAGCAACGCAACAAGCGATTATAAAACACCAAATCCACAAAGAAATGCTCTTCCGCAAAGGTAAAGCGCTTTTGTCGCGACTCAAACAAGAATCCTTTGCCGAGTTCCAGCAAAAACTGTTCCAGTTTGCTGATGATGGCGCTTTCCAGCTCGGTTTCGGAAAAGCGGGTCTTTTCATCCAGCCCCAAAATTCCAACACGTAAGGATTTTTGAACATGTCCTGCGGTTTAGCTACGACTTGCCCGGCTTGCGCCAGTTCTCGAACGCCCTCTTTGTCACGGCTTAGCGCCAACCGTTCATATAAGCCGGAATCGAACTGTCGACGTAGTTCCGGCAATGTCCAGCTATTTTCAGCAGCTTCCAACTCGTAGAACTTTCTTTCAGCAGCATTGTCCAGCGAAGTAAGAAAAACATAGTGCGACCAACTCAGCGCAAATTTCCCAGACGCACTCTGGGAAATGTCTTCCGCTCGCGATTGATAAACCAAATAAAACTTGCGCATATATTCAAGGTTGGAACGCGAAAAACCACGTCCGAACTCTGCCGTCAGTTGCGCCGACAACTCCACGAGCAGCTGTTTGCCATAAGCAGCCCTCGCGGTTCCTTTTTGCTCCTCTTCGACAATCCGGCGACCAATTTCAAAATTCATCCGCACTTGCAGCAGGTTGATATTACGAGCGGCCATCGATCGGGCAGTCGTAATCAACCCCCGGATTTCTTCCAATAATGGGCTCGATAAAACTTTGCGGTCTTCGCTCATGCGATCACCTCCACATTCACTCCACACTGCTGTCATCAACCTGCGGGTCATAATCAATACTCGTCGAAATAATCCCCACCGCCGTCTCGCTTCAGCTTTGCATCATCCAGGGCGAAGCCCTTGATCAGACATTCTTTCAAACGCCGCGCAAAGACTTCACCCGATATCCGACAGAAATAATCACATTTAGATTATTCTGCGCCAGCTGTCAAGTATTCCTTGACAGCTGGCGCTGGTTGATACTATTTCCCTCAATTTTATTTTAATTACACGCCCACGCCGTCAAATCCTGTAGATAATCGCGCTTAGACGAAAAAAAACAACAGCCGCAGTATCTACCACGGCAGTTGTTAGTTCTGTTGCTATTTACTTCGGTCTCTATCCCTCCACGTCGCCCCATATCTCCCGGATCAAGCCAACAATTTCAGAATCACAACCGTGCTAATGGATAACGCCACCGAATACACGAGATTAATGCGGACGCTCACATCAAACACGCTGCGGCCAAGTAGCCCGGCTATCAGCATCGACATACTGGAAACCGGCGAAAGGATCAGATAAATTATATAACCGGTCATCAGCGGTATCGCCAATTGAATATTCGACATTCCCAGCGTCGTATCCGCCAGACAAATTGCCAGAGACGGTATTGTAATGATGGGGTGTATCCCAATCATGGATAATCCGGCGACCGTCCAAATGATCAGCAGCGGGATGATGCTTTGATACGCGGCAAAATAAACCAGCAAGTTATCAATCGCTGATTTCGCCAGCGTAGTGCCCGCAAGGGCAAATCCAAAAAAGCCGACAGCGGAAAACAGCATAAATTCATTGGCCATCCCCGGCAAAGTAGTCGTCAGGTACTTCTCGAATCCAGTCCAAAACATCGGCAATTTGCGCAATAATAAAGCAAGAATAAGCGGAAACAGCAACGAAACCAAAGGCACCGTAACAAACACATTTTTACCCAAGGTGTAGCTGAGGAAAGACACCAATAGTAAAACCAACAGGATTTGCAGCCCCAGCCAATATAAATATTTCAGCTCCCCCGGAGGCATTTCGGATTCCACAGGCTGGGCAGCCTCGTCACGGACTTCATTTTCGTCTGATCGGGCCAAAGAAAACTTTTCGATCACGAGGGCAAGCGCAAGCGCTACCAACGAAAAGAAGAAGCCGGTTGGCGCCAGTTCATTCCAGGACAAATTCAAATACTGCAACACCACCGCAACCGTTATAAAATTCGGGCACCATAGCATATTGGCGCAAAACCCGCGGCTAAGCGCTTTGGCCAATATCGTCTTGCTATACTTCGTGGCATTGGCTCTGATCAGCTGATAGCAAAAAGGAACTGCCGCCATCGACATCAAGGTGGAAAACAGATTGACCACCAGCACTATCGTGGTGTAGTAGCCGAATTCCGAACGGATATAACGCGTGGCAAGATTGCCGATTACTTCTTCATATGGTGCATAGCGCAGAATGAGGCCGAGCAATGGGACCATCAGGATTAAGGAGATGATACCGGCGTTTTCGACTACGGCGCGCGCCCAGAATCCCCAACCATTTTCGCGTAACGTCAACAAATATAGACCAATGCAGAGTAATGTGAAACATATTTTTGCATTTAAAGGCTTTAGCAATCCAAAACTGCAGCCAAAAAAGATCAGAGCGGCTACAGCCCTGATCTCGAGCAAAAATGGGATGTTCACAAATGAATTGACGATGAACCCCAATAGGTAAAATGCCAGCAGGCCAATCCTAAGAAGGTGTAATGACTTCATAGCCTAAATTGATTCACCTTCCACCCAACTTAAATCACTATTTTTATAAAGTTATTTTAGGAGCGTTGGCGAGTAATTGCCTTGCTTCCCCCACGATTTCCAGGATAATTTCCTCACAAGACTGGATTTTGTTCAATAGGCACAGGCTTTGCCCCACCTGTACAAATCCATTGACAAGATCGCCGTCCACTGCTGCTATACGGTTGGTTCCTGTGGCAAGCTCGTTGAGCTTATCGGTGGGAACGCCGGAGGTTTCCATTTGCAGGAATTTTTCGGTGAAGCTGTTTTTTAGTCCGCGCACGCCGGAATTACGTGAAAAGCCTGTGACTACACTGTCTGTGTCTGTAGCGCCGATAATCTTTTCCTTGAATGTTGGATGGACAGGACTTTCCTTGCTGATCAAAAAACGCGAGCCCATCTGTACGCCGACGGCTCCCATCAAGAGAGCGGCAGCCATGCCGCGGCCATCGGCTATGCCACCGGCGGCAATGACAGGGATTTGGATATAGGGGATGACATTACTCATCAACGCCATCGTCGTCAGTGTGCCAATATGTCCGCCCGCCTCCATGCCTTCGATCACCAACGCGTCCGCGCCGGCTGCTTCCACCCGTTTGGCGAGTTTTACGCTGGGTACGACCGGAATGACTTTCATTCCGGCGTTATGAAATCCGTCGATCCAGGGAATGGGATT
>JAGFXW010000008.1 GCA_017861495.1 Bacillota bacterium | reverse complement strand
CTGTCCAGTAGGCTGCGCCAAGAAAACGATAGAAAATATCGGAATTACTCCACAAACCATATATTTGACTGAATTAGGCGTTGTAAAAGGGAAGACTGCCATAACACCTGAATTAATCAACCAAATGACACAATCAGTCGCCGAAAAACTATAATAGAACAATACATTTTTTCAGATAACTTCTTATCATTAATAAACAATTTTAGTTTATTGCAAACCTTATATAAATAAGCCCAATACGAAAAACGTCTACAAAAATTCCATCAGATTTCGTAGACGTTTTTCGGCTCTTCATGCCATCTATTCAGAACGCGTGTTTTAAAAGATAGCCTTTTATTATTTTTTACAATTTTACATTTTCGTTACAATTAAGACATACTTTGAAGACCTTTTCTGTTTATAATGAAGAGGTGTAGACACTCTCCGGTTTGAAATATACATTTAATACTATCTCAAAACGTCTTCATGCGTTTATCCTTCACACGAATAAATTTAATTGAGGTGATGGCATTTGATGGTCTGGCTGACAAACCGAAAACAATCAATCATAATCATTTGCATCTTGGCAGTAGTTGGCGTCGCTGCTTGGTTCCTATTTACCAAAGGGCCGCTCGGACCGACAAAAGTGACGGCGGCTAAAGTCTATAGAGAGAACCTAAAACCCAGTGTTTTCGGAATTGGTACCGTAGAAGCGCGCCTGTCTTATGCTATCGGCCCTACACAGGCCGGCCGGGTATTATCCGTTTATGCCGATCAGGGTGATTCGGTACAAGCTGGTCAAATACTAGGTGAAATTGATCCAGTAGATATTGACCAGCGTCTGAGAAGCGCTTCCGCCGCAATCGCGAAAGCCCAAAGCGCTGTCGCAGTCAGCGAAGCGCAAGTGCGGGATGCAACCAGCCGCAACCAACTGGCCCAGACCAACGCTAAGCGCTACACCGATTTGTTGGTCGCGCAGGCCATCAGCCAAGAGCTGGCCGATGCCAAACAAAATGAAGCCAGCGCCGCCCAAGCAGCACTGGATGTTGCACAAGCATCACTGGCTACAGCCCAGGAAGAAATTTCGCGATCAAGATCAGACCGCGATGCAATTATGAGTCTGCGAACCAATCTGCAACTCATCAGTCCATCACAGGGGATTGTTGTCTCCCGCGATGCTGAACCAGGAACTACAGTAGTTGCCGGCCAATCTGTCTTTCACATAATTGACCCGCAAACGCTCTGGGTACGAACCAGGATCGACCAATCCCGTTTTTACGGCATTGCCGTTGGCCAGCCTGCCAACATCGTTTTGCGCTCCCGTCCGGATGCGCCAATTTCCGGACAGGTTACTCGTCTGGAAGTCCAGGGTGACAACGTGACCGAAGAACGCTTCGTTAATGTGGTCTTTAATGAACTGCCACGTATTATTCCGCTCGGCGAACTGGCAGAGGTTACCATTGATCTGCCGCCCGTTCGCGATGCTTTAGTGGTACCCACTGCCTCTATCAAGCGGCTAAATAAGCAAGATGGCGTCTGGATGATGGATAATGGGCAAATTCGCTTCCAACCAGTAACCATCGGCGCGCAGACCTTGGACGGCAAAACGCAGATTATCGCCGGCTTGAACGCTGATGACCCCATAGTCTTATATAGTCCCCAACAGCTTACTGAGGGGATGAAAATTCGAGTGGAGAAACAGCCATGATTAATCTTGCTGTCAAAGAAATTGCTCATAGCTGGTTTCGCTATGTACTGACCGCGTTCGGATTAGGATTATTAATCGGCGTTACACTGACCATGACCGGCCTGGTGCGCGGCATGATGGATGATGCGATTTCCCTCATCCAAGGTACCCATGCTGATTTGTGGGTGGTTCAGGATGATACGCTGGGTCCATATGCCGAATCTTCCACCCTATATGATGATGTATATCGCAGTATTGCTGGCCTACCCGGTGTAGCCGAAGTCAGTAACGCAGCCTATCTTACCGTACAGGCGCGCTATGGTAATACTGACGTGCGAGTCTTAGTCGCCGGCTTCAATCATGGTCGACCTGGCGAACCGCCTTATCTGGTAGCCGGCCGCCCCATCACCAAATCTCATTATGAAGCCATTGCCGATACCAAAACCGGTTTTAAAGTCGGCGACAAAATCGGTATCCGGCGGGATGAATACACTGTCGTCGGCCTGACTAATCGCATGGTATCGTCCGGTGGCGATCCGGTCGTATTCATTACTATGCAAGATGCCCAGATCGTGCAATTCCAAAAAGATAATACATCCATCTACAACGACCGCAACCGTCTGGCTGCCAATCCCCAGCTCAACCGGCCGGGCGTCCCGGGCCTCTTGCAGGCAGTGACCGCCTCGCAACAAGCCAACAATAAAATTAATGCAGTACTGGTCCGCGTTGCTCCCGGCTATGATCCGGTTGGCGTAGCCGATACCATTCGACGTTGGAAGCACTTTGAAGTTTATACCTATGAACAGATGACGAAAATCCTGCAAGAAAAAGTCATTGTTAATGCGCTTCGGCAGTTAGGGATGTTTATGGTTATCCTTGCCATCGTCAGTACGGCCATTATTGCCTTGATTATCTATACCATGACCATCGGCAAAATCAAAGAAATTGCGGTATTAAAACTGATTGGCGCAAAAAACAGCACGATTGCCGGGATGATCCTGCAAGAAGCATGGGGTCTCGGGGTGCTCGGATTTATTGTGGGCAAAATTGCTTCCACGCTCTGGGCGCCACTCTTTCCCAAACATATTGAATTTATTTTCACCGACACCGTCGTCACCTTTGTGCTTACCTTGCTTATTTGCACGCTGGCCAGTATTATTGGCATCCGAGCCGCATTGAAAGTCCAGCCGTCTTCGGCCTTGGGAGGTTGATCGCACACATGCAAATACTTCAATCATCATTGGATACCCCGTTCGCCATTCAGATGGAGAATTTGGTTAAAACCTACGGTTCCGGTCCCACCGCCGTTCATGCCGTCAGAGGCGTCAACCTTTCTGTCCGTCCCGGCGAAGTAATCGGTTTGCTTGGACCCAGCGGTTCGGGTAAAACCACTCTGTTGCAGTGCCTGGGCGCAATCATCGACCCTACAAGCGGACGCATCCTTCTTGACGGCGAACTGATTTATAACAATGGCTGGCTCATAAAAGACCTACGCACACTCCGGCGGGATAAAATCGGCTTTGTTTTTCAGGCGCCCTACCTCATCCCCTTTATCTCGGTACTGGATAATGTCGCTCTTTTACCAATGCTGGCCGGTCAATCAAACAGCAATGCCCGCCAACGCGCATTGGAATTACTAACGGTTCTGGAAGTAGATCACCGGGCCCATGCCAAACCATACGAGTTATCCGGTGGTGAGCAGCAGCGCGTTGCCATCGCCCGCGCCTTGGCGAACAAACCGCCCTTCATTTTGGCCGATGAACCGACCGCACCGCTTGATAGTGCTCGCTCACTCATTGTCATTAAGCTGTTAACTCGCCTAGCCGCACAGTATAACACGGCCATCATTGTAATCACCCATGATGATGTCATCATCCCTCGTTTTAGACGACTATATCGACTGAGAGATGGAATTGCTACGGAAGAACAGGGACAAGGGCTGCCCTTCCCAGATTAGCGTCTGCAAATAGGGAGGAAAAAATGAATATTTTAGACGTGCGAAACCTGACAAAAAAGTACGGAGATTTTACAGCGGTCAAAGATGTTACTTTCAGCATTGAACAAGGAGAAATTTTCGGTTTTCTAGGGCCCAACGGGGCAGGAAAAACCACCACCATTAACATGATGACCGGTCTTGCAAGGTCGACTTCCGGCTCAATCATGCTAGCAGGGGTGGATTGCGTTAAAAATATTAAAGCCGCACAACAACTGATCGGCATTGTGCCGGATGAGAGCAATCTATACGACGAAATGGACGGGTTCGACAACCTCACATTTTGCGCGGCTCTTTATGGTATGGAAAAGTCCAAAAGAGAAAACGGGCAAAAGAACTTCTAGAGCAATTCAACCTTGCCAATACTGGAAAGAAACCTTTTAAGGCGTATTCCAAGGGCATGAAGCGAAAACTAACTATCGCCGCTGGGATCATTCATGATCCCACAATGCTCTTTCTGGATGAACCAAGCACAGGAATCGACGTTGAAAGTGCCCGACAGATACGCAAACTCATCTTGGACTTAAATGCCAAGGGAACTACAATTTTTCTAACCACCCATCAAATTTTTGAAGCCGAAATGCTTTGCCACCGGGTTGGATTTATTGCAGACGGTAAGTTAGTCAAGATAGGAATTGTTGAAAAACTGATCCGAGAGAGCCAACTGGAAAACATCATTCAGTTCAAAGTAGATAATACCAGATCTTCTTTGAAAGACGAGCTGACAAAGCAGTTTGGAGTAGGTGTTGATGTCATTGACAGCACTACGGTGAGAATTCAGTCCGCCGAAACCGTTCAACTCATGCCGTTTATTAAATTTTTTACGGACAACAATGTGGCTGTGTTTGAGGCGAAAATTATCCGTCCATCCTTAGAAGATGTTTTTGTAAAGGCTACGGGCATCGGAATTGAGAAAATGCAAAAAGAAAAAGAAGGTGGCAAGAAATGAAATCCTGGATTGCATTTTGGAATATCCTTCTTAAAGATATGAAAAACTATTATTTGCAGCCACCTAATATAAGCTGGGGTATCATTTTTCCTGTGGCCTGGACACTGATGTTTTTTCTGAAATCACAAACTCAAATGAATATACGGGATATACTGCCTGGTGTTATGTCGTTATCGGTGCTTTTTGGCGCCACATCCATGTTGGCCGTGACGATTACCTTCGAGAGAAGAAGCCGTTCGTTTGAACGTTTGCTTTTAGCGCCGATCAGTTTAAACCTATTAATGCTGGCAAAAACGACAGGTGCAATCCTGTTTGGCTTAATCAACGCATTTATTCCCGTACTGTTTGCCGCCTTCATGACAGACCTCTCTGGGATAAACTGGCTTGCAACTCTGGGAAGCGTGCTTCTGATAGCGATTACCTCCACCTTCCTGGGGCTTTACATAGCAGTTTCGGCGCGTGAAGTATTCGAAGCGCAAACCTTTTCTAATTTTTTCCGTTTCCCGATGATGTTCTTGTGCGGCCTCTTTATTCCAATACAAGACTTACCCTCCATAATACAACCATTATCTTATATACTGCCGCTCACTTATGGTGCAGATATTTTAAGGACAGCCATTAATGGGAATGGAGTTATGAACCCTTGGATGAGTTTTATCATCCTGATCGGATTTGCCACAGGATTGTTTTTATTCAGCACAAGAAATATTGAAAAGAAGTGGATTTATTAAGTGGACAGTCATTCGTGATTAGAAAACAAAAATATGCTTACAAAATGCATGCAGCAAAAAAGCCCGCAAAAGTGTCTCTTTGCAAGTAGATTGACTATTTTTTATCACGGTCGTAAGTAGTGAATCCAAAAGGCAGATATGCGGGGCACCAACGCAACGCGGCAGTGGCGAGTGGAAGTATTCCGATCAGCCCCCACCAACTCTTGTAATATAGACCTGCCAAAATGATCACGACACCGATTACAAACCGGAAAACACGATCCACTCCTCCAACATTTCTTTTCATTCTGTCCAACCCCTTTCATCAACCAATTTTAGTTATTTCACATCAACTCGAATTATCAATATCAAGCAAACAAATTTACTTTTAAATTAGGCATTTCAGTTACGACAGGATTAACGGTCCTTGACTGAGCATCTCGGAGAAGCACAACAATCAGTTTGCTGCTTATCAAAGTATTGCCAAATATCACATGAAGTTCGGCCACACTATTGACCTCAGTACCGTTAATCTTAAGGATGATATCGCCTTCTTGAATATCAACTAGGTTTGCAGGCCCATTCTTCTCCACTCCAACCACTCCGTAAACTTCTTGGTGCACAGGTCGTTTTCTGTTGAGAAATTATAATTTAACACGAAATGTTATAGCCCACAAACCTTACGGAAATCCCTGATTTCACACACAAATTGGTCCTTGACCTTTCTAACATCGACATTATAGTTTATTTACTCAAATCCCCTTTCATTCGTTCAAAGTCATCTTTTGTTATTTCTCCGAGTGCATATCTTCTCTTCAAAATATCTAACGGTGTTTCTATTGATGCGTTTAATGGTTTTCTTACTAACCTTCTTATTATAAGTATTAAGATAACTATAAAAATAATCATAATAAGAAGCCCAATAATCATCCCGCCCCAACCGAGGTATCCTATTACCCCATGATAGCCGGAATAACCCATCATACCATCCCAACCATTAGATCTATTCGCATTCCATGGCTTGTTAGAACTCATCATTCCTGAACTCATTAAAGTCATCATCCCATCAGGGTAGCCAACTAAATAGTTATATCCGATTCTGATATGTAGTGCAGTTAAAGAGGCTGAACCCTCTCCACCGTGCCGCAAATCCATTTGTTCATGAACTTCGGAATTTCCAATCATAGCTTCCATAACCGAATCACCCAGTTCTTCGAGTTTAGTCTGGCTAACCCGATTTGGGTTAATCTGCTTATTATCTTTAACCCCCTGCTCTATCCTGATTTCAGACATCATTGTATCAATACTTTTAATCTCAGCAGCATAAACACTAACAAAGCAGGTTAACGACAATATTAACGTAATCATGACTGCAATTATTTTTTGCATAAAACTTAACTCCTTTAAACTTTTTTATGTTCCAAACTGGGTTTCCACACAACCATAAAGCCCACGTCTACGAAGAAAGGTTCTATTTCAATATATATCAACATCAACACTCACTTTTCTGGTAACTTTTTTAATTCCAACGTCATATGACACTTGGGACAGTTGCCAGGATGGTCTTGTTGTACCTCCGGCTCATAGGACAAATGTACATGACTTTCATGGCGATCCTTCTATGAAATATCTGCCTTCATTTTTTCAAATTCTTCGCGGCTAATTTCACCACGTGCATAACGCTGTTTTAGAATTTCAAGAGCAGAATTCTCTGGTGGCCGCGAAGTTGTTTTAGACTGGTTTATCAGCAACCGGGCCAGATAAAAAACACCGACGATGATGGCTATCCAAAAGAGTAACATAAAAATCCCTCCGCCGAACCAACCTCCATCCATCATTCTATATCCCATTCAGCGCGCCTCCTTTTTAAGAATATTCTCACTTTTATCGTACGCTATTCTGAAAAACTCCGCAATGACAATTTTAAAGTTATGTGATAAAAGCCTAAAGACTTTTCTGAACCATATCGGGTTAGGCAACAGTTTAAGTGACTGATATCTTCTGATTTCATACATTAACGGCGAAATACCACCTAATGCACTATGGCGTCTTTTGATATTGTAATAATCAAACCATTTTTGCAGACTCGATGCAGCCTGTTCAATTGTTGCAAAAAATCTCTTATAGGCGTGTTCAACTTAAGCAATTGACACTTACATAACTGTACTACATATGAGTCTAAGCTTTAGGAGCCGATCAATTAATATCCAAAAAAAAGTTTGCTTAAATTGGTCAAAACATCTCATTAATTTTCCTCATTATGCACTCCACGTAAAAAGAGAGGGTAGTTCCCCCCTCTCTTAAACGGTGCCATATTGTTTTATCCGTCTTTATTTCCAGCCCCATTTTTGAAAAACGGCATGCCCCGTTTCTGACTTCAAAAATTGTATGAACTGCAACGCCAACTCTCGATTAGTCGAACGATATGTCACTGAAATAGGCGTTCCACGGTAAAGTTTTTCGGTTTCTGGAAGTTTGACTAGATCGGTGACATCTTGGAGTCTATAGTACCAAGATTCATAAGTGATCCATGCGTCAAATATAGGTTGATTTTTCCAAAGTTCTATGGCTTCAGCACTTGTCGAAACGGAAATAGCGATGTTGTTCTGTATCGCCGGAAGCAGATCTCTTACACCGGCCAAATCTTCCCAAAGGCCTACTTGACCTGCACCGTTAACATCGATAATGGTTATATCTTTTCTCGCCAAATCTTGCAGAGTGTGTATGTTCTTTGGATTGCCTTTTCGCACAAGGATTCCTGAAGCTCTGTCATATAAGCTGGTTCGAGTGAAATTATCAACAAATCCAGGATGTCTAAGCGTAAAATCGGTAAGCATGTATTCTGCACCACCAAAGATAAGATCTGCATCCTGATTTGCTTTTTCAATCCACTTTGACTCTGGGCCAGCAGTCACATTCACTGTGATCCCCTTCATCTGCGCAAAAAGTTGTGCACATTCCTGCATAGGCCCGAGCGGGCCCCCAGGTCCATATACATTCAATGTTGCGGCTTCCGCAGAGGTCAATCCTATGGAACAGATGAAGCTACCAGTAAACAGAGTATAAAGCCCATCCTCAATAATCCTTTTCTCACAATCGTCCCCCTCCAATTCGCATATATTCATTTTTATTTTTAAAATATTCTGTTTATATTGTGCATTAATCCCTCAGAAAGTACAACAAAATGCTGGTTGACTGCCAAGACTACGTTTGTCAGCCAGTTAGTATGACAATCTCATTATTTATTGAAACATTTAATTTCATCTTCATTCACACTTGGTCGCCGGCGCACCCCAAATAGCGCGTCAGCGGTAGTCTGATTACAGCCCCCTTTTCTCTAACCATCGAAACAGCAATCCCGTCAAGATGATAAACGGAACAATCACAATCCAATGATTAACGCCTAGCACTTGGGGGATTGTGATTTTACCATAATTTCCCCAGGTTAAAACTGTTTTTTGCAGATAGGGATATGCTTCTGCATACAAACCAGCACCAAGCAACATTCCCAGTATACCCCAGATAGAATCCTAGCGACCTTCCCCTAATGCGCCCAGTGAAGTTCCAGGACAATAGCCAAGGAGTCCCCACCCTAGTCCGAACAGCAGCCCGCCGATAACAACGCCGCCCAAAATAGTCGGTTTCAACTGCAATGTAACCAGACCCATATCAAACAGAAAATAGCGCCAACCATCGCGACTGCAATATGTGAGAGCATGAATTTCACAATCGTCATGTCTTGCAGCCGCAGTGCGCCGATTTGTTTATCATAACGAATGACCCTGCCTTTTGGGAGCAAAAAGCCAAACAAAATGCCTGTTATAAGCCCGTACAAGAGTTGCATCATTTATCACCGCCCTTGTAAAGCCAATTGGCCGTAATCAGGCCGCCGATAAAGAAACAGGCTAAAGCGATAAAACCACTAACCGCCAACTGTAAAGAACCGCTTAATCCATGACCGCTTGGACAACCATCGGCTAATCGCGCTCCAAACATGGCAATAATTCCGCCGACAAAAGCTATCTTAGCCCTGTAGCCAACAGATGGACCAAATGTATCCCGCCACATATCAGGAACTCCTTGCCAGCGAAAGGTGCCTGAAGATAGGCCGTAACAAAAGCCCCGACTGCAATCCCGATAACAAACATCCATTGCCAATCAATGATAGGTGTCTCTTTCATGAAATACGGCATCTTAGCCACCCGTTCCGGCGCGAAGATTTTTTCCATCATGCCAGTAGTTTTTAGAAAAGTTGTAGATGCGCCTAGATATTTACCCACAAACCAGACTGATCCGATAGATACCAGCCCGCTAAGAGCCTCAGCCAGATAAGGGCTCTACCCGCGATCATCTTTCATCTTTGATTCCTCCATTCACTTTTATAAAGTAAACTTACGAGAAAACCAGCATATTACTGAGTCTGATAATGGTCTATTAACATGAACATTTGCAATTCTACTTAGCGAATTTTGCGTTACAGTATAACCGTCGTACTTATCGAAGCGGCAGTTTATTTTTGAAAGTTCTTTGGTTCCATTACCAATTCCAACGTAATTGCGGTTATAACTGGGGTTACGATTAAATACAATATGATGTGGAGCTAACCCGACAACCCCACTAATGTAATTTATCTGGCCTGGATCATTGTCATCAATCCAGCATCCTCGTGATCCAAAATATGGCAATGAAGCATCCAATCGCCTGGATTCGTCATGACAAATGCCACATCCACGTATTCGCCGGCGGGTACATTAACCGTATCTTTCCACAGGTCCGGCTTCTGTCCATTGATTGACACTACCTGGAAATATGTCCCATGTATGTGCATGGGATGGTCCATTTTGTGCGCCATCTCAGTATCCTTATTCCAGAAGCGAATCTTCACGACCTGGGCTACAGCAACCGGCAAAGGATCGGTATCCGGATAAGATTTGCCGTTGATGGTCCATCGCATCATGCTCGCCATTGCCGCCATATTCATATTGCTATGTTGCATGGTTGACATATTATCACCTGATGTGCCCGTCATAGTCGAGTTTAATTCCAAGACAAAGTCAGGTGTTTTCGCCTCAATGCCAGCAAAAGCCCGGGACTGAGATGGGACAAATGGTGATAAGACAGGCGTTACTTTGCCGGAACTATAGACAAGAGGGATAATAATCCCCAGGTCACTTCGATCACTCGAAATGCGGTAGTTCCCACCCTCGCTACCAGCAGCCACAACTTCGACATCCAGTCTTTCCGCCGGCGAGAGTGTAATTGTACTCGTTTCATAAGGTTCGACAAGCGGATGGCCGTCCGTATGGGTTACGCGGAACATGTGTCCTGTGATATGTAACGTGTGAACCGCTGCGCTTGAAGCATTGATGAACCGGAGCTTATGCAATTCGCCTTTTCGAAATACAAGTGGCTGGATTGCCGCTCCAGTCTTCCCGTTGACAGTTTCAACATTACCATACCTCTCCATATCGCCGCGAGCTGTGCCCTCAAGCCGTTTACCGTTGGCATCCAAATACCAGTCATCCAGCACCAATATATGGTCTCCGCTATAGCGGCCATCAGTGGTTTCCTTTACAATAAATGGACCGTACAGTCCCATATCCACCTGGGTCAATACAGGCGGATAATGCGAATGATACCAATAGGTTCCGGCTTCATGGGCAATAAATTCATAATGAAACGTCTCGCCAGAACGGATGACTATTGCCGGTCCGTCCTGATCATTAGGCACTATCAGACCATGCCAATGGATGTTGGTATTCACCGGCAAATGGTTAACAGCATCGATTGAGACTTTCTCGCCTGCGCGAATGATAATTGGGGTGCCGGGCACCGACCCATTGTAACTCCAAACTTTGGTCACTAAGCCAGGCTTCAATTCCCATGTCGTTTCCATCATTTCAATTTGGACAGTGGCCGCTCTTACCGGTGATAGCATGAGGAAAATCACCAACGCTTCCATTAAGATCATCTTTGTCAGGAAAGTCTTACCATTCTTAAGCATGTTACAACCCTCCAAACATTTTTGACTCTATCCCATATTCCCCGTGAAAAGCAATTTAGTGGCAATGAAAAAAGATAACTACCTTATATTATGATTATCTCATGGCATAATAATTGTCGCAATATTTAAAAAACTATTATTATGTTTAGAATAATTTCTTTGAACATTGCATCAATATGAGATTAGAACAGTTTGCTATAGCCCACCTTTTAAAATTTTATTGGTATTGAGTTGATAATTTTATCACCACTTAATTCCTTTTCACTATACCCATCACGGATTTTTACCAAAGCCTGACAAAAGCGGCTTACAATCGTAAGCCGCTTCCACTGTTTTAAGCCCAATCCACTAACTTTCTGTAATCAATGCCCACCGCACTCATGTCCTTCATGACCATATCACCCCGTATATATTTGTCCGGCATAAAGAATGTAAAAACGGAGCAACAGCACACCCAATAACAATATTACTGAATTAAAAAGAACAGTGGTTTTCTTATAGGAATGCCCATGCAATGCGGTTACAGCAACAATTAACGGCATTACCAATCCTATTCCAACCACTCCAAACCAAAAAACGCCCGCCCAAAAACCTTCCGTAAGCGCCTGTATACCTACTAGCGCATGAGCTCCCCCCAGAAAATGCATCCCGGCAAACATTAAAAACAACATACCCAATTCAAACGGAATAACCCGAAGATCCAGCATCAACAGATATTTGAGATTTTTTGGCTCTACTACCGCTTTAAACACGGTCAGCCCAATAATAATATTTGCGGCAATCCCCGCAGAAAAACCAGATGCCAAAAACAACAGCGGAAGTATAGGTTGATTAAGCAGCGGTAAACCAATAGCCGCGGATAGCAAAAAGCCTGTATAAATAGCTACGCCGCTTGCAATAGTCAATAAAAATACTTCTATTTTGACAGAATTATTTTCATAGAACGTTACAACAGGCTGTAAAAAACGAATGTACCCGGCGAGCGTTCCAGAAAAGAAATGGTCTTTGAAGATCGCCATCGTAAACAACAGACAAAACGGTGTGTAAACAGCCAATAACCAAACGCCGATTGACATCACAGAAGACGGTTTAAAATACAGCATTAAATACCAAAAAGTAAGCGGTTTACCTAAATCAACAATCAACAACACCAATCCAAGTATTATAGTTATTGGAGCAATTGCTGCGCCAGCTCTTATGAGTCCATCCCAGGGCGGAAGATTGTTCTTGTCCAGCCATTTTAACAAAACAGCTACCATAAGCGAACCGGCGCTTAATCCGGCAAGAAACAAATAAATCGCAATCGGCCAAGGCCAATAAACTGCATGGTATTGCAACTGGCTTCCCCATGTAATGTCCATTATGCTTTTACACCTCCTCGCTGACTCGGAATTATATATAGTTTCGGTTTCGTGTTTAAATGTTCTTTTGACAAGATATGATGGTGATTGCGCAAATATACATTCACTTCACTGTTCGGATCATTTAAATCGCCGAATAGCAACGCCCCGGTAATACATTGTTCAACGCAAGCCGGTTTTTGCCCCTTCGATACCCTGGTCCCCCAACAGAAAGTGCATTTATCAGCAGCGCTGGTAACAGAGTTGACAAACCTTGCCTTGTAAGGGCAGGCAACTATACAATATTTGCAACCTATACATTTATTATTATCAACCAAAGTAACACCTTCATTGTTAATATGTGAAGCGCCGGTTGGGCAAACAGGGACGCAAGGAGGATTGTTACACATGACACACGATTGTCTATGAAAATTCATGCCTAGTTTAGGATATACCCCATTGGGCCCTTCCATCTGAACTTGCAGCCGATATAAATTTTCCGGAACATTATTTTCGACACGACACGCAACGCTGCAAGCCTGACAAGCAATACATTTATTTGCGTCATAAACCATAGCCCATTTTTTGTCTGCCATTTCGTTCTCCCCCCTTTATACTTTTTCTAGTTTAACGCTGACGGTTGACAATGTGCTTCCGGAAATGGCCGCAACAGAAACCGGGATCATAAGGTTGCAATTTATCCCTTTTTTGTAAGTTCGTTTAAGGTCAGGCGAGAACCGTCCAAGGCCATAATAGCTATATACGGTATCCGGTCGTATTCCCTGCGTAACCAATACTTTGCATTGTTGTGAACCGTTCTTTGATTTCATCATCACAGTATCGCCATCTTTGACGTTTAATTTAGCTGCTGTATCAGGATGTATCCATAAACGATTATCCGACATCAATTGATTAAGAACCGGTATATTATGAGTATGGTTATTGGTATGCACTCCCACTTTTCCTTGTATAAAGGCTAACTCTCCTGGCTGGATCATGTCCGCTCGGCGATATTGAGGAATACCCTTTTCAAAATCGACCTCCCTTGCATGTTGCGAAACGAGTTCAATTTTTTTGCTGGGAGTTTTTAAATTAAGCAGCGGCAAATCAATCACACCTTCGTCTGTTACCAAGGTTGCCGCCCCCGGCATTTTCGCCACAAACTCGGCCACTGACTTCTTATCCAGCAAATATATTGGTTTAAAGCCAAAGGTATGTAGTCCTGATTTTTTTACACTTTCCACAATTTCATTTTTACCGCCTACCTGCGCCAAACGGAATTCGTCCATATCTTTCCAAGGAAAATACGCGTTTAACCCAAGCCGTTCGCCAATCGATTTATATATTTCCCAATAAGGTTTTGTGTCAAAAACAGGCTTCACTACCTGCTGGCGGATCAGATACTGAGGAACCAGTGTTGAATAATCAAATAACCCTTCATCACGTTCCAAATAAGTGCTGTCAGGCAATACCACATCCGCATAATGAGCAGTTTCACTCATATAAATCTCACATACAGCTATAAAATCAAGCTTTTTGAATGCTTCAACTACACGATCGCGGTCAGGTAAACACATCGCCGGGTTAAAGCGATTGATCAACCAACCTTTTATCGGGTAAGGTTTTTCGGTCAAAATGGCTTCAGGAAAAAGTTGCGCAACACCTTCGGAAGGCGGCACGAGAAAGTTAGAATGACCTTTAACACCCGCGCCATCGATGCGTGGTCGAGATGGTTTAGGGAAGGCAGGAACCTTGGGCATTGCCAAACCTGTAATCAAGGGTCCCGCACCCATCGAATTTAAAAAAGCGGCATTTTTAATAAAAAATGTTCCACCAGGTATCTCTAAGTTTCCTAGCAACATATTGGTAATAATAATTGCGCGCCGCAAATCATATTCATACGGTGTGGATGTAGACCGCCAACCCCAGTCTACCACCGCTTTTGGTTTGTTAGCAGCCAGTTCACGAGCGATACGCTCAATATCAACCGCCGATATACCGGTCTCACTTTCGGCCCACGCCGGCGTATATTCGGTCAAACTTGCACTTATCTCATTGAATCCGGTGGTATATTTTTCAATAAAAGCAGCATCATACAACTTATCTCGAACCAAAACATGATTTAGCGCCAAAACAAAAGCCAGATCTGTTCCTGGTTTTACAGCATGCCATTCGTCCGCCTTCGCAGCAGTAATAGAATAGCGTGGATCAAGCACTACCAGTTTGGCCCCGCGGCTAACCGCACTCATAACAGCACGAGCTTGCGAAACATGAATCGCTTCAAAATAATTACGTCCTAGACTTATTAGATACTTGGTATTTGCATAATCAACTGCCAGATTGGGTGTACCGAAGGTTGTTTCTAAAGCTACCGTCCTCGTAAGAGGGCAAACCGCTTCATGATTACAAAAATTTGGCGATCCGTATGATTGAGCTAAGTTATAGAAAATTGGCGTATGCAACCCTTTATTTGTACTAAAAGCCATTGCTTCAGCACCATATTGCGTTTTAATCATCGACATTTTTTGTGCAATATAATCGAATGCTTCGTCATAGGTAACTTCTCGCCATTTGCCTTCTCCACGGGCGCCTGTGCGAATTAACGGCTTTTTCAACCGGCTTGTGTCATACAATTGCGATATTCCTGCTGTCCCACGGGCGCAAATGGTACCGCCAGTAGCCGGAAACTGTGGATTACCACGAAGATACACGGATCTTCCATCAACTACTTTTCCTTGGATAGGACAGCGGGAGGTGCAAATTTCACAGAAACTGCCAATAAAAGAAGTCGATCCTTCTAAAGGCTGATCACCTGCCCAAGTAGACATCCTTGGTATAATTGGAACCGTGATCATAACAGCCGCCGCCCCTGATAATTTCAAAAAGTTTCTTCGCGATATACGTTTGGCCATTAAATTCCCCTCCTGTTTTCCCCTCCCTCATGGGGTGGGGTCGAATGCGAGACTGCCACCTTTGCTGCGCACCATTTCAAGGCATGTAATCTGTTATTGTCTGTTTACTATCAATGTAAATGTTTTTGAATAATCTGTCAATATTGGTTAGATTCTAATCAATTATTATTATAAAGGAAGCAAATGCGCGAGGCGGCTATTTATTTGCAGGGATTACTATTTTCAAGGCTCCAGCAGCATTTGCTACGGCTTTTGTAACGCCATATGAGGAATTTGTCGCACTCGATACAGCGTCAATTCCGTTACCAAGAGCGAATTCGGCACTAATATCTTTACTGTTAAATTGCGAAAAAAACTCGCTTTTAAAAAGTTTATCGAACACTTTTGGAGTGTCGTTTTGCGCAATTACAATAACATTTTTTATTTACGTTCAGTGTCGATAATAACCAGTACCGCTATTTCCGATTGATGCCCAAACGCTCTTCCTATCGCTGCATATTCCACGTAGCCGTCTATATTTGATATTTTAATAACCAAGGGTTCTTGGTTCAATTGCTCTAGTTTCGACATTGCCAGAAATAGTAACACCCTTATCATTCATTTTTAGACACTATGTATTCTTCCACTTAATTGCCTTTTTTCAACCGTTTATACCAAATACTATGACGGTGTTTCACATACTCTTCGTCCACCTTGCCGTGAAATATCGACGGCAGCAGTTTTCTGTTAGCCGATGGGATAAATGCCGCCAAATGGGCTATAACACCGATCAATAACAGCACAGATCCCAAATTATGCAGTTGAGTAGACCAAAATAATAAACTGTCATTTAAATTGATGCCTAAATTCTTGATAACTTTTATAACTCCCGTAACGATAAGCAGTCCAACCATGAAAGCAATGTAAGCATAAGCCAGCCTCTGCTCGGCCAAATACTTGTCGGAAGCCGGCTCTTTCCCTCCCGTCATCATAGCTTTAATGATCAGATAGGATTCGTGGATATCGCCTGACCGTGGCAGAAGGCCTCTTTCTTTGCGAATGCTGTGAAAAACAATATGCCAGCCGACAGCAGTCATTAGAACAATGGCTCCCCAATAATGAAGGTGCAGCGTCAACCAATAATCCCCTGTCCAAGGCGCAATATCGGTAAGCATATACCGCTTATACAGCGGCATTTGGCCGAATCCGCTAAAGAATAGTGAAAAAATTGACAAAGCTATACTCCAGTGAACGATTCTGACCGTCTTAGTATGGCGAAGTATCATAAAAATCCCCCCTATTCTTTTTCTTCTCGCCGGATTGATCGGTATGCAGACCACCCTGCAGCAAAGATTCCAGCAACAGGCGCTATTAACATCGCTGTTGACAAATTCTTCAGTTCATCCATTTTATTAGCTATCGAAGGCACCCCGGAACGTCCAGGTTTCCCGTCAAGTTCTCCCGTTGCCTGGATAGCCGCATCAAGTTCAGCAAAAGACACGGATGAAATATAGTACGTAGCGGTACCGCCATTTTCTCTCAAGCCATACAAATAGCCGTTCACTGCCTGTTTACGTTCATTCGCCAACTTTTTCATGGCTGACCTGGGACCAAAAGTCATTGCTTGCCGCGGACAAGCCTTTACGCAAGCGGGTTGCTGCCCTTTTTCCACCAAATCATGGCACATATCACACTTGTACATGACCCCGCCGCCACCGTACGTCGGAGCCAATTTCATATACAGTCCCAATCCAGCTTGTCTGGACGGCACGCCCCAGGGGCACACGTCGCGGCACTTTGCGCCGCCAAAACAGACTTCCGGGTCGATCGTAACCGAACTATCCTGATGAATGGAAATCGCACTAAAAGGACAAAGCTTGGCGCATGGAGGATTTTCACAGTGCATACAACGTCGTGGGATATAGACTGTGTTGCCGTTTACGGCTGCTTTCTGAACATAAATCCAGTTATACGGAGTCAGCCTATTAATCACTTGCTGTTTATCCGACCAATCTTCATATCCTTTACGCGGCCAATAATCCAAAATCGGTTTTTGGGGTTTCGGATACCGGCTTTGATTTTTCTCCTTGCAGGCCGATACACAACGAGGGATCGCCTCTCCTTTACAACCATCACATTGGGTTAAATCAATAACCGTTGCCATCGGCTCCGATGCCGCCTGCCCCTTTTTATTGACTCCGGTCAAAGCTGCCACACCAACCATCGAAGCTATGGCAGTTCGCTTGAAAAATTGCCTGCGCGAAATCGGTTTCACAAAAAATCCTCCTTATTCCATTCTAAAAAAATGGCATAAATAGAAGTTGCGGCGCACCAAACTGGTGCGCCTTTGCGTTTACAATCCTTTTCTCTCAAACCATCGGAATAATAACAACGTCAAGATAACAAACGGAACAATCACAAACCAATGGTTGATTCCCAACACCTGCGGGATAGTAATCTTGCCATAGTTTCCCCACGTTAAAACTGTTTTTTGCAGATATGGAAACGCTTCCGCGTACAAACCGGCGCCAACCAGCATTCCCATTATGCCCCAAATGGAGTCCCACCGGCCTTCGCCTAACGCACCCAGTGAAGTAGCAGGACAATAACCAAGAAGTCCCCACCCCAGCCCAAACAACAGACCGCCGATAACAACACCACCAAGAATGGTCGCTTTTAGTGACAGCTTAACCAGTCCCATATCATACAAAAAATAGACGCCAATCATCGCGACCGCAATATGAGACAGCATGAACTTCACAATGGTCATGTCCTGAAGTCGCAATGCAGCGATTTGTTTATCATAACGGATTACCCTGCCTTTTTGCAGCAGGAAGCCAAACAAGATTCCCGTAATGAAACCATATATCAATTCCATCACTTGTCACCGCCTTTATACAGCCAGTTGGCTGTAATCAAGCCACCAATAAAGAAGCAGGCTAAAGCGATAAACCCACTGACCGCCAATTGAAGCGAACCGCTTAGTCCATGACCGCTCGGACAGCCGTCCGCCAATCTAGCGCCAAACATAGCAATGATCCCGCCAATAAAGGCAATCCAGGCCCGATAGCCGACTGATGGACCAAACGCATTTCGCCACATATCCGGTACTCCCTGCCAACGAAAACTACCGGAAGTGACTGCAGCGATAAACGCTCCAATTGCAACCCCGAGAACAAACATGGACTGCCAGTCAATGATCGGCGCTTCCTTCAAAAAATACGGCATCTTGGCAACCCGCTCCGGCGAAAATATCTTCTCCATCATGCCTGTTGTTCTTACAAACGTTGTCGATGCACCAAGATATTTGCCCACAAACCAAACTGAACTGATCGATACCAATCCACTGAGAGCACCAGCCAAGTAAGGACTCCAACCACGATCCTTGTCCATCTTCATCCCTCCATTCACTTTTAATAAAGTAAACTCAAGAGAAATCCATCTTATAATCTATTTTATCATGCCGATTAACATTATTCACATAAAATTCACTCTTTTTTTCTTGCAAGTGTTCAGAAACCAACTGCTTTTTTCGGACATTTTTCTACGCATCGATTGCATTTCAGGCAATCACTATGCACAAAACCCTCTGCACTCCCTTTTTCTGTATAAGGGGACAATTGCAGTGGACAAGCCGCGGTACAAATTTTACAGTTTACACAAGAGTTTTCCACCATTAATGGCATAGGTTTTTTCCTAGCGCTGACCCAACTTGCCAAAGTCCCCATCGGGCAAAAAGAACACCACGTCCGTTGGTGAAATATTCCTCCCAATAAAATGCCAACAACTGTCGTCACTAAAATAATCCGGATAAAAACAGCTCCCATGCCTGACAAATCGCCCCACGCATAATACGTCTGGATACCAAAAACACTCATAATGAACAAAATCATAAATATACGGAAGAAGGAATTGCGAAATACTGCCGGGATTGGCTTTCTAGGCGATATTTTAGCAATTACGTTGTCGAAAAAACTGCCCCGCGGACAGAAATTGCCGCACCAATAACGACCTTTGTAAACCGCTACGATCATCGGAGCAAGCATGCAGATCATTGCCAACAGATCAATGGCCGGATAAAAAAGCCCCACAGTCAAAAAAGCCAATAAAACCAAGAACAAATACGGTTGAATAGTCTTTCTCATTTCAATACCCTTCTCACTTTCTGCGCATTTAGACACAGATAACACTTTCTTTCCCTTCCCCCAAGGGGGGGGTGTAATTTAAATATATACTTTTTTATGCTTAAAATCAATCCCCCCGGTGAAAATTTTTTCAAAGGAAATATTCTGCACCTGTCAAAGACAACAAACTGCCTCGGGATGGAAGTCCTCAAGGCAGTTCGAAACACAATGTTGCTCAAATTAACTATTCTCTTATAATTTCATCTTTCATTCACAAGCTTTATTAAATACATTGCGAATTAAATCTTTGCTCGGTACTCCTTCATGGACCTTACTATTTTCAACGAAATAGGTTGGCACATAATAATAGTCATAATTACTGGAAATATCAGGGTGCATCGTTTCGTCAATGATCGTAATTTGTAAATCTCTATACTCGGGTTTTTCCTGTTTTAGTTCCTCCATCCATAAAAGAGCTCTTTTACAATGCGGACAAGACTCCATTGTAAACATAAGTATGGGTTTCACATTGTTTGCCCCCTCTAAAAAATAAATTAAATTAGGTACCATCATCACATTCTTGGGATTTCAGGGTAAAATAAGCTGGTCAGGTTTTTTCTGACGTTTTATCGAACATATATAAGGCTCAAGGTCTTCATAATTCGCTGCGATGCTGAGTCCCTAAATAGCATTGCGCTTCACCCGTGCCGCTGGATGATTTTTCATCGATAACCCGATTAAACCAGCCAGAATAGGAAGAAAAAATGTAACGAAGACCGCCGACGAAAGACCCCATATATCACCGATATGACCGATTAGGATAACCGCAAGACCGCCGATGCCCCCGGCGAGGCCCATAGTCAAACCTGCTGCCAACGCTTTGTTGTCTGGGATTGCCTCCTGAGCTGCTATGACGGTGACGGAAAAACTAGACAATAAAGCGGCACCGGCTAAAGCCAAGAAAATGGTACTCAAAGTTCCTTGGGTGTAGAAAAAAGCCAAAAACAGCGGAGTGGAAAGCATAAGCGAACCTACAATCAAACGTTTTCGCCCATAAATATCAGAAATGAAACCGCCCGTGATCCCGCCGATTGCTCCAGCAAAAAGCATAATCGTTAGCAGATGACTCGCCGCAATGTTTGATAAGTTTTGCGACTTAAAATACAAAGGAAGCATGGTTAGCATCCCTGTATAAGCCAGAGAACGAATGGCGATCACGCTGATAATAGTTACAAGTTCCCGTCTGGCAGATTTTAGCGAACGCAAAACTACCGCAAACGTCGGGGTTGCCCCGGTCAAAACATGATTGCGCGGCGCAAAAAAGAGCAACAAAATGGCTACAATAATGCCTGGCACGACGGTAACGAGAGTAGCCTGCAAACCGTATGCCTGAAATAAAGGAACGAGCAAAAGAGGCCCTAAGGCAAAACCAACATTACCAAAGGCAACAAAAGTGGATAACAAAACGGCTTTCCGTTCGCCGCTCAAAATGTTGACCATTGTTGATGCTTGGGGATGAAAAGCAGCCGTGCCGAGGCCAGCCGATGCCGCGAGAATAACAAGAAGCCAATAATTTTGAACAATTCCGGTCATACTTAGCATGACCGCCATCCATAACGTCCCCACATAAATAAGCCAGCGTTTACTCTGCCGGTCCAAAAAATAGCCAAAAAGCGGTTGGACCAACGATGAGGTGATCGTAAAAGCAGAAACTAAGATGGCGGCGCGGGTAGCTGTGAAACCAGGATGTAGTACAACCAAAAACAAGAGCATCTGAGGAAGATAATTGCTGTACAGATCATTTAACATGTGAGCTACAGAGAGCACACCAATTTTGGAATATTGGATCGGAGATTTGTTGTTCATAAAAAACTCCTTTCAACCGGCAGGGAAACTTTACAGGCCAAAAACTAATTTTTATGGTCAGGAACACTAGCCTTATATTGTGACAGAAAAAAATCGAAGTTTGCACGTCGACGACGAATGTCTTGTTCATATTCTTCCAGTGCCGCTATTCCCTTAGCGGTAATTGTGTACCATTTTCTTGGTTGACCGGTTTCCGGCGTTTCCCAACTAGTTTCAACCAGCTCTTTCTTCTCCATGTCCTGCAAGCTGCGGTAAACAACCGCGCTATCAGAAAAACAATGGGGAAGTTCGGTTTGCATTCTGGTCAGAAGCATGGCTCCATAAGCAGGACCGTCGATTAGAAAAAGCAATAAAAAAGCCGGCGTGTGCCGTCCATGCTTTTTACGCATTCCCTTTCACCTCTTTCTTTAGATAAGCCTAGCTCGTACTGCTATAAACACAGTAGTGTTAAAAACAGTACTGTGTTTATAGGATACGTTAACTTATTTTGAATGTCAATCAATCTCATTTACTTTTATTGTCATGGCGATCGATCCACCCTGGCAAGTCAAAATACAGCAATGGCACAGCGACAAGGGTGAGCATTGTGGCGGCTACAGCAGCGAACATCATAGACAGAGCCAAGCCGTGGAAAAAGGGGAAGCCATGACACCGCAATAACAGCAAAAAAACTAACAAAAGCCAATCGTGCAACCGACTTTTGTAAAACACTCATAAGGCTGATTTGATCGAAAACTTCACTTTTCCATTGCCCAAACTGGGTTGCTGCTATTTTATATAAGATTAAACCACATAATCTCCTTTTTCACGGATTGCCATCTCGATTCCTACCATCAATAACGTTGTTTTCTTATCTTGATTTCTACTAATTCCACGTTGTTTCCTCCTGCTTACTATCTAAATTCATTGGTTGTTTTGGTAACAAATAGAACCGTTTAATATGATTATATGCACGTTTACTCATTTATATCAATTGAGTTCACGACCGATATCGTAAGACCTCATTTCAAAACGGACATATTGATGAAGCAACGAGTCAAGAGAACCGCCAAAGGATCAGTACGCCGACTTCTGCACGAAGATCTTTGATTTCCGGTTCATATTGCAGATCAATATCCTTTGGTCTAGCTCGAAGTTGATTTTCGATTAATTTTTTTTGCAACAGGTTATAAAAAAGTTACGCTGCATCAAACAGACTCATCTGTTGCGGTTGATACGTTTGATAGCCCTCCACCGATCCATACAAATATTGAAGCATCAGCAAGTGATACATGAAATAACGTGATGGATTGCGGAAGATGCGACGTATCCAGTTCGAAAATCCTTCCTGTGGATATGCCCCCATCTGTTTAAGATAATCTTCTCCGTAATATTGTATGAATTCATCAGTCAGTCGCTGCCTTTGAACAACTTCGGTGCCAATATAACCTAATTCTTGCAAACGAACAAACATCCGTTGATTAATTTCATCGAGATCAAATAACAAACGATGCTGGTAAATGTAATTTACGTTAAGAGCATAATTAATTTCATGTTGATCTCTGCTAGGGGTCATATTGCCTTTCACCCATTGATCGCAATCACAATGAATAGAGTATACACGAGACCGAAATCCTTCCATAGGAATAGAATATTTTCCACCGCAGTATTGGCATGAAATAGAGTGTTTTGCATCATACGCTTTCACTTCCACATGGGCTAAAGAGTTTCCACATGTACAATGAGAAGTTAGTCGGCGATATCCATACTGCGGAATGGAATGTTTTTCCCCACAACTCGGGCATTCGTCGAACAATTCTACCCGATGAGTTGGACAAACATTGACACCTGGGACCTGATGTATAGTTCTCCAATATCCTTCGCCATATTTTTGAAGATCTTCGGCAAGACACGTCGGACAATATTTTAGTGTGCCTTTCATCGTCGTCAGTTGGTTCATGCCCGACAGCATCGTAATACATGACCCACGGTCTGACTTCCTCATTTTCGAATAAACTTGGCGTTGCTTGGCTGCATCTAAAAACGACGTAATCGGATAAAACGCAGTATTATTGTATATAATATCATCAGCACTGTAACATCGAATTAACTGCGTATTTTCTAAAAACGCATCGATTTTGTTTGCCGTCAGCACGTTACAGCGAGTCGACAGTTTTCCAAACACCATTATCGAAAGATCACTATGATTCTTAATTCCGGTACGTTGTGAATAACGTGCCATAACACTATATAAAGCTTCGCCTTCATATGGCAAAGGGAAATATCCAGTCATTGATCATTCTCCTTCCAAAACGATATTCGTTCAATTGAATTGACGAGATATTGACGGTCCATATATTTTATTCGCGATCATTTTGCGGAATTTAACATCCACTTTTGTAACCGATTTGCACAGTTCAGAAGATCATCGCCTCCTTTATTGCGTAGCAGCAATTTTGGCGTTGCAAAAGTGCAACAGTCTCTATTAGAGACAAAAAAAAGGCCGACCGTTGATATTTATTTGATCAGAAAGGATACACCGATCCAACCAAACACTTACCAACATCGCACCTTGAATTTTCTAAATTTATATTGATGCGTCATTTATTTGCATATTTTGTTCTATAATTATATTTTAACATTACAGTAACAAATATGTAAATATACATCAAATAACTTTATTTCCTTATTTTGTATTGCAAATATTTTATCATCTTTATCTTAATTTGTCAAACATTACCCAGTTCTATTCGTCATAATTCCTCTTGACATTTTTTATTTGATCTGGATCAACATTATTGTGATCACACTCAAGGCATGCTTTAAAGTAGTCCATCATTTCACTTATTATATGGCCTTGCTCATCCGCTTCCGGTACCTTGCACCACATTATAACTTCACCGTCTGTTTTGGTTTTTTCGATCCAGAAAGAAAGATAGGGTTTTGTTGCATTTCTAGCCTTTTCAGGCTGTTCTAAATACTCAAAGTCTATCACTGCAGAATCAATTTCATATAAATAATAATACTCGTCATCCAGAAGTTTCATACTGCTCACTCCTGTTCTTTTTCATTGATTTGCAATTGCGTTCAAGCATTTTGAGCTATGCAAAGTTTTTTACAAAAAACTAACTTTAGCTTTTGCATCCATCGCTTCAACCCACCTCCTCTTTGTTAGCAAAAAATCCTTGATCATTTCACGAAACCACCTAAAAAAACAAACAATGTTTTGCTACCGTATATCATAGGACCATGTTTTTTCGACAGACAAATTCACAGCCGTGCCGTACTCTATCGTTTTTTTATTTTATCCGTTTTAAATTATCAATTCGTGGCAATGGTTTCGGCAAATTCGCATCCAACCAACTCTTGTCCCATTCCAACATCCAAGCATATTCCTGTTTGCATTGTTTTTCAATGCCTGCACGCGTAGCACTGTTTCCCAACGCTTGGACAACTGCAAGTATACAATTGCGACATCGTTCCCGAATAACTTCAAATTGTTCTTTTTCCCACGCTAAAACAGGATGAGTAAAGTTCCCGGCTTTGATTGCCTTTGCCTGTGCCGAAATCGTGGGTTGTGATACTCCCAGTTGATGGGCAATCTGATTATACGACATGCCGTTATGCAAAAGGTTAGTAACCGTTTGCTGCCAAACCGGTCCGTATCGAAGGATGCGAGTGAAGCGGTACAAATCCGACTCCCTTTGATCCGGTCCTATCCGTAAATAAACGAATTGGCAATCAGGACAGGAAAACACGCCCATTGGCTTTTGCGTTCGTTTTTGCGTTTTTACGCAAACCAACCGGGAAGTTCTCGCCCCGTAATGAGGCGAAGCCTTATTCAAGCAAGGAAAATCATCACTACCGAAAGGCAGAAATTCAGTATGGCTATCCATAAATGCTGCTATCGAACCGAACAAAAATTGTATCAGCAAGAGATTATGCACCGGCTTTGGCGACCAGTTATTCTTCTCATGCAAGATTGGCAAAAACCAGTACTGTTTCGTCGGGCAATCAAGACTGGAATTTAAACATTGAAGAAATTCCGTTCCAAAATACTCACGGATCGCTTCAGCCAATTTTATAGTCCGTACATTGCCATGCCCAGTTTCCAAACCCATCTTCTGCAAACGGCTGTGGTATCGTTCTTTGATTTCATCCGGTTCGAATGGTATACGCACAGCAAGAAGTTCTTCCACCAGTTCGGCATATTCCAGCAGTCTTTTACCTTTCAAACTGTTTTGTTCCACAGTCCGATAGGTATTCCATAATGAATTTCCGCAATCGCAAGTTTCTTTGATCGGAATATACCGGTGAGGTTCCAGTTTGAAAGAATACCCACAATTCGAACATGCTGTTTCAAGATATACGCAATGGTCGGGGCACACCAGAACACCCGGAGCTCGATGCAGGCGATGCCAATAGGGTTCAGCAAACAAATCAACGTCTGATTTTACACATAACGGGCAGTACATCATGTTTTCGTAGCGAAGATTCATTCGGATGGTTCCCTGGATGAGCCCTGTCAAATGTCTGCCATTTCCACACAACATCTCGCGCATCGCCTGTTTTCGCACTTTATCGCTTTGAAACACTGTAAAAAAAGGATACAAAGTATGTTCATTGATGATTTTTTCGGGAGAACGGATACGGATCAGGTCTGTCTTTGCGAGAACCTTCTCAATATTGACCGGTAAATCGGCGATGGATATTACCGATGTGCTACTAAAAAGCGCGTTCATCGTCACCCTGTTAGATGAATGTCCGGCACGCCGTTGATATCTAGACAATGTTCCGTAAAATAGTTCCTCTAGGTAAGGCGCTGGGAAGTAGCCAATTAAATAATCAGCTTTATCTTACACCTCCCCGTGCTAAGACGTAGACTTGTCCTTGATTTTCTGAGCAGCGTCTAAAGCAAATTGGGCCATCTTGGAAAATTCTTCACCTTTATGTTCTTGGACTATCGACCGAGCAACTGAATAGGCAATATCGGTGTCAGTTTCACTGATAAGCAAAACTTCTGCAAGTTTATGAACCTGCTTTTCTTGTGAAACCGGCACTTGGCGAGTGCTCGTGTCTTCCTCAGCGATCGGTTCCTCGGCAGTGGTTAATCCTTCCTTTTCAAAAATCATCCGATAGGCATCAATGATGTCTCCATGTTTTGACAGTTCTACTAAATCATTCTTTTTCATCGCTTTCCGGATCTTTTCAAATTCTTTGTAACAGTCGTCTGCTACTTCGTTAATTACGGCGCTTGAGAGTAGACATTCTTTATTTTTATTATTTCTTTTATTCACTCTCCACTGCGCTAACTGATACATTTTTACTGCAACGTCAAGAATACCCATAGATCTATCATGAAGGGTTTGAGAAATTTCCTCGCTATACGGCACAATTTCTTCAGTCCATTGATATTTCATTAATGCCTCGACAAACTTATCCCATTCCTCCCCTTTCGCAAGCGGATTCCAAGTAAAATTCCCTTGTCCCAGCATCCGGCGCTGCTGTCGAAATTTTTGTTGGAGAATTTTTGCGGCTTCCGGAGTACCAATTAGCAAAACGGGCAGGCCAATTGATTCGATCAGTTGCGTAAAATAATTCAACATTTTAATCGCACCGCCTGATTTTGCAACATTCAAATTTTGAATTTCATCTACAACTAAGATTCCAAGCGAATGTAAAGCTGCCACCCTCGCCATTGATTCAATCAGTGAATCAATTCCAGCTTTGGATTTACAGTAAGCTTTATAATAGTCCGTTTTTAAAATAGCATCTACAGCATTAAAAAACGATAAACACAAACCTTTGAGGTTGCCATCATGGGGACAATTTAATTTTAACCAGACCAGTTGGTTATATGGCAATGGTTCCCCTTCATAATATGAATGTTTAATCACTTGCGGATATGTTAATAGAATTCGTTCTATGGCTGTAGATTTGCCGACCCCGCTGGTTCCTATGAGAGAAAAACTCCGTCCGGTTTGCCTGTATTGATAATCCGTGCAATCAGGATCAACATCTTCCAAAATTCTTTTTTTGTTTAACATCTGAACAAATTCAGGTTTAAGGATATTGCGCGACTTATAGCTATCACGTATTACGCGAGAAATTGCACCTTCTAAATAAAAGTGGCGACTCAGTGGTTTTACAAAATGGCTCAGTCCCTGAATTGCATGGGCTTTATATTGATGTTCTAAAAATCGATCTTTTTCGGAATAACGAATTTTATTTTCAAGAAGTTCCTTCACTTCTTCAGGGCTCCTGACCGGTGGCAAGGCTTCGATCAAAGGGTTATTTGCGTAATCTGCCATCTTTTGTTCATGACAAACGGCTTCCTGAACTTCGCCGCGCAACGTAATCTTTAAGTCGCATTGAATAATCATGGGTAATCCCCTTTCTTTTTGCAAAATCATGTCCACTGTAAATTGCTAAACGCCACAAGAACATTGATACCTTTATCAATCGATTTAAATCAAGTCCAAATATTCATTATCAGAAATTTCTTCTTTTTTCATAGGAGCCGCTTGCGGTTTTTTCCCCTTGCTGCCTGGAAGTACTATCTGTTCCTGTTCACGACCGTTCTGCTTTTCCTCGGCATGTGCCTCGCGCATTCCTTTAACCATTTTCTTTGGATGTAAATCATTTTCTTGACGGACTTTTTTGTTTTTTTCCTTTGCACCTTTTTGAATACCTTGAATCGCCTCTTGGAAAGATGCTCCACTACTCATTTTTTTAGCGCGACCCGTTGTCTTGGAAACAATTTCATTATTGTATAGCCGAAGTTCAATTTCTTCCATTGACATGCCATCAAATTGGTATAAGGATGTACCCAGCATGGTGCACACTTCATAACCCATTCCTCCGTTTAACCGCCAGTAAATTTGTTGAAGATTGCGCGGATCATATGAAATGGGTATTTTTTTAATACGCCCCTGTTCTCTCGCCTGCATAAACCGACTTTCTTCAATTGCCTTTTCAGATCCATACATTACATTTTTGAACAAAATACCAGTCTCGGTGATCGTCGCTTCACTCGACGGCAGAAGGTTCATTTTCATGATATCATCGGTATACTGGCGAAGTTTTGCAAACCGCGACAATCCCCATTGCCATAATTGGAGGGGTACCGGCTCAATTTCTTCCTCAAGCATTGATCTGTCCTTTGGATATGAGTCAAGGTAATATTCCGTATTACGATAAAGCACTGCATACATAAATATTTTTGTAATTTCTTCAATAGTAAATTGTGTGTCCAGCCTGTAATCTTTTACGTCGCGGTTCCAATATTCCTTATACACTCGACCTGCATCCCATTCAAGGGCATCTCCTTGGAGGGTTCTAAAATAACGTTCCACAATTCCTTTGAGATCTGGACGCCAAGACCCTGTATTTTGAATATCAATATTAAACGCCGACATCAAATTATCCGGCCCTTGTCCTACCATTTCTCCACGATCTGCTATGATGAACCATGGCAACCCTGCCACCGGAAACTCATCTTTTGTAATTTCAATTCCATATTGCTGGTACCATTCTACTTTATCGCGCGCCGCATTATAAATGGCCTGCATCGCACCCAGCCAACTTGGACCTTCCAAGCCAACATAAAAACCGACAATCATCCGTGTATAAACGTCGACAACAATATAAAACGTTGGCCGCCCAATGATTTTTTTGCGATCTCTCGATAATACATAACAATCAAGCTTAGTCGCATCAATCTGATAATGCGACCCCGGTCCGAATGTTTCCATCGTCGAATTTCCGAGCAATTCCCTTAACTGCAAGTTATACGTACGTTCGCCAGCCTCACTTTTGCGCACTTTTCGGTAATCTTTTTGACGAGATTGCTTGTACCAATAACGAAATTGTGCCAAAGTGGGCAACTTAGATAATGGCAGCAAAACAGGTTTCTGTATGCCATGTTTTTCAATATATCCTTCAGTGAAAAACTTACCTAATATGTATTCAAACACCTTCGACAATCGTTTTTTCCCTGTCCCACCCTGCCAATACAAAGAAACCCCCTTTGCAAAATTCCGCTTAATTTCATCGGTAATTACTATATTCGCATCTGGCACGCCTACCTTATTTGCATTACTGGGACGCCCTTGCTTTTTTTGCAAATTCCGCTGAATTGGATCTCCATTTTCATCTTTCCTAGAAGGAGTTCCGCAATTTTCCAATGCCGGAGACAGTGCATTTGGGACCATTCCTCCCCAAAGAAACTTCCGTACCCATTTGTAAATAGAGGCATCACAGCATCCATGGACTTTGCTCGCTTTTTTGGCTAGCTGGCGAAAATAATGAATATCCAAAAACGCTCTGGGAGTAGTATCTGGGTTGATGATGTCTTTAATGACGGCGTAAGCCCGATCCCGGGTGCGTTTTGCCGCCTCACTCATCAATTTATCAGGGATTAAAAATTTTTCATTGGTAAAATCAACCAAGCGGGCCTCGCCTGAAGAAATCGCTAAATCAATGACACTACGATCCACGCGTCGCGGCCATGCTTTATCTTCATGCAATCTAATGACAACGACAGAAAAATCGTCAAACCAAATGATTCTATCAAAACATTCGCTTGGACGAACCTCCGTTTCCAGCCATTGGATTGTTTGATTAATTACAATCAGTTGCATATTAATCCAGTACCTCCAGCGGTTGCTCAACATTAAATACTTTTGCCATATCAATTTTCAATTTACCTGTTGCCATAAAATGGCGAAGAAGCAGCATCCCAGTTCCCACTTCGAATTCCATTGTTCGATCGATCTCATTACCTAACTCAAGCGGAGTCCAATTTTCCCGGAGTAGCATTTTATATTTATCTACTAAAAAATTTCTTGTTGCTTCCGACGGAACAGAAATCATCCCAGTCAAATCTTTCAATTTGTGAATTTGTCGTACGTTATTAACCAAAGTATTTGGAATATCGTCTTCCGTAATGATAATAAATTCAACGCCTTTTTCTTCCCAATACTTCTTTTCAATCTCCATTTTCTGCTGAGTACGTTTCTTTTCAAGGTCCTTTTTATATTTGCACGAATACGCAACCTCTCTCGTCCCGTAGTTCACGACAAAATCCGTTGTCATGATATGCAGCGTTCCCTTTCTTGTGTTCCGTGGATGAACAATATTCAGTTCCCGAGCAATTCTTACCGTCACCTGATAATCGAGTGGAAATTGTTCTCGGATATCCGTTACGTCTTTACACCAGTCAAGCCAATAAAAAAAATTCGTCTCCAGATCCGAAACCATGTGATGAATTCGATTGCAGGTCCAGCTTTTAACACGGCTCGACCGACCCTTAGAGGGAATTTCATGAACACGGAAATACGGAATATACTCTGAACCGAAGCCTTGCCCACGTTTTTCTTTCTTCTTACGCCAATAATTAGATGGCAATCGAAAACAATTCTTTATCCGTCTTACCTTTTCCATGCTTCTCACCTTTCCTCATCCTTGATGAAAATAATTACGCTTCCACCCTGTAACAGTAGATTGTATTAGAAACATTCTTTAACACATTCACCATCTGGTTATTTCAAAAAGATCGTTCAATTTTTGCAACAATTTTTACATTTTTATGGGTTGTTTTAAACTTTTAAAATTGATTGTATGGTTCCAATAAAAGCTCCTCTCCACGGAGGAGCTTCTTGCTTACATCATAAATTATTTTCAGAATTTTGTCAATATTCTGATGTTAATAACTTAGGAAGATAATATAGCTGCTGCCTGGCTCCATCCTCCATGATTTCTCTTCGCAAAACCAGTTTTAGATCATACAATTTTTTTAAGCGGGTGCTTGCATTATTTACATTAATCTTTTCCAACTCGGCTAATCGGCGTGCAGTCACATCTTCTTGTTTGATCATGTTAAAAAGTTCGGCAATTTTGTTTTCCAAATGTCCGATAACTTGTAAATCATCATTGGTTCGCCACAAGAGTGGATGGCTCTCGTTTTTTTTAGTTAAATACCAACTAATACAATTTTCAACGGCATATTGAACATACGAATTTAAATTACTTAAGTAAAAAATATTATTCTTCTTTGCTATTGTGTCCATTTTAAACATCACGATCGCAGAATCAATAAAACTGGGTTCCGTATTATCCACGTTTGCAAAGTCTAGCTCCATCATATCCAGCATATGAAGCTGTTCTTTAGCAATTTTATCAAGCAATTCTTTCACTTTTGCACCAACAGGACGATACGACACAACGCTGCCAACATTACCGGCTTCTTCAGCCAGTTGCCGAATAGAAACTTTTAATATTCTCCCCATTGTATCACCGCCTTATTTTACTGACCATTCTGTTAATATTATAATATCACAAATAATACCATTTCATCAATTATTAATGTTTTTAATGATATAGTTAAATTTTTAATATTTATTGTATGGAAACTAAATAGCATTTTTACAATTGTTAATGAAAAAGAAACCGTTGTTTCCATATGTACTGGAAACAACGGTTTCTCTTATAAACGAACATGATACTCTTAAACGCCTCTTGTCATTTCCTCATCACCCGAGTATAATTGCTAATACAAACATATGTTCTAATGTGTGGTGATGAATTTGGCACGAACCATATTACATGTTGATCTCAACAATTTTTATGCTAGCGTAGAATGTTTGTATCGCCCCGAACTGCGCAACTTTCCTGTAGCTGTTACCGGCGATGCAGAAGCACGTCATGGCATTATTTTGGCCAAAAACCAATTAGCTAAACTGGCTGGCGTGACAACCGGTGAGGCCATTTGGCAGGCAAGGCAAAAATGTCCCCGGTTAATCTGTCTTCCTCCGGATTTTCGCAAGTATTTGCGTTTTTCCCGTTTAGCACGGACAATTTATGCCGACTATACGGATCAAATCGAGCCATTCGGGATTGATGAAGCTTGGTTGGATGTGACTGGCTCGATCCAATTGTTTGGTACCGGTCCAGAAATTGCCGATACGATCCGGCAGCGCCTCCGGAGCGAACTAGGGATTACGGCATCGATTGGCGCTTCTTATAACAAAATTTTTGCCAAACTAGGAAGCGACATGAAAAAACCGGATGCCACCACTGTCATCACAGCGGAAAACTTCCGGAATATTGTCTGGCCTCTTCCAGCGGGTGAATTGCTATATGTTGGTCGCTCGACGCAACGCAAACTGAAAAGCCGGTTCATCAATACGATTGGCGATTTGGCCAAGGCTGATCCTCGCAACCTTCGTTTGCTACTCGGGGTATGGGGTGAAACACTCCGCCAATTTGCCAATGGGTTAGACACATCTCCAGTTCGATTGTCCGGCGAAGAAAGTATTATTAAGTCCATCGGAAACAGCACCACTACACCACGGGATTTGGTCAATGAGTATTCCGGTGAAATTTAACACCCGTTCCGATTGAAACTTAACACTTGTTCCGGAATCAAACTTAACACTTACCGGAGCGAAGCGACGATTACATATTGACTATTAAGTTTGGGATAGAAAAGACGAATCCTGCTGATCCGACATTTGTTTGGCTTGTTTTTTTCGCATTGAGTCACCTTCTAATACAATTTGATGCGAATTATGAACAATACGATCCAAAATGGCATCCGCTAATGTTGGATCAGCTAATATGTCATACCATTTGTCTACCGGAAATTGACTGGCAATGACCGTTGATCCAATTTGGTTGCGATCTTCAATCACTTCAAGAATTTCGCGGGCTTCATCCGCAGTAAAGGGTTGAATGCCGAAATCGTCCAGGATCAACACATTCACTTTTCGCAAGGAATTCAGCAATTTACCATAACTGCCATCCGCTTTCGAAGCGTTTATTTCCTGGATCAATCGGGTAATGCGCCAATAGTTTACCGGATATCCTTGGCGGCACGCTGCATTGCCAATGGCACAAACCATGAAGGTTTTTCCGGTCCCACTGGCACCGGAAACAAGGATATTTTGCTTTTGCTGCAACCAGGTGCAAGTGGCCAAACGCTGGATGAGTAGCCGATCGATGTTTCGCTTAGGATCATAATCAATATCTTCAAAGCAAGCATTGATCCGCAATTTCGCTTTTCGCAGCAGTTTTTCCATCGCCCGGTTTTGGCGAACCATACATTCATGATCCACCAGCAAGCTGAACCGGTCTTCAAAACTCATTACATCCATTTCTGGTTGTTCGATTTGGCGACGGTATGCTTGCACCATGCCAGACAATTTGAGTTGTGTCAATTGCTCCAAGGTATGTTTCATCAGCATGGCGACACCTCCGTAGTGGAAGAATAGTAGGCCGCGCCACGGATGTTTTCATGTTGAATGACAGGCGAATTCTTTGTTTTTGTCGTTTTGAGCTGGTCGAAGCCTT
>JAGFXW010000270.1 GCA_017861495.1 Bacillota bacterium | reverse complement strand
TAAGACTGAGGCTCGAAATCTTTGATTTCGCGAAGCCGAAGTTTCCCTTTAGGGTTTCGAGTGTTATAGCCTGTTGATCCCCAACCTAAGAGGGCGGGGGCTTACAGGCTGTTAACGAGATAAATTATAAAGTAGTGGAACATTGTCTGGAGGCAAAACGAATGGATCTAACAGAAAAGCTGGTTGCTTCCAAGTTGTTATACGATGGAAGAATCATAAAATTACGATGTGATACAGTAACTTTGCCGGATGGCGGGAGCAGTACCAGAGAAATAGTAGAGCATCCGGGCGCGGTTGCGATTGTTCCGGTTACTGCCGATGGCCGGGTAGTGTTGGTTCGGCAATATCGGCATGCGGTAGGGGCATTGACGCTTGAGATACCTGCGGGAACATTGGCTCCGGGCGAAGAGCCGCTTTCCTGCGCTTATCGTGAGTTGGAGGAAGAAACAGGCTATACCGCCGGTTCGTTGCAATATTTGTCATCTGTATACACAACTCCTGGCTTTACGAATGAGAAAATTCATTTGTATGTGGCGGGTCAGTTGTCGGAAGCCAAACAAAGCACGGACGATGACGAATTCATTAATGTAGAAATTTATACCTCTGAGCAAATTCGTTCGTTTATTGATACGGGCGCTATTTGTGACGCAAAATCGATATTGGCGTTATTGCTTTCCGGAGTTATTTCTTAAAACAAAATATGTAAAAAAACGGTAGAAAAAAGAGAGGTGATCCTTCTCTTTTTTCTACCGTTTTTCGGTACTTCGGTATTATGGAGAAATCCTGAAAGTAACAGGATTTTGATGCATTGTTGCTTGTTCTCAGAAAAAAGAAAAATTTCTGCAAAACAGAATGGAAAAAAAGGGAAATGTTTTTGTTTGTAGAATTGAAGTATTTACGAGCGTGGCCAAAAGCATTTCATTTTTTTAAAAGGATGATGAGTGTGGAAACTTATGTTGATGAATTCATCAATTATCTCGCAGTAGAGCGGGGATTGGCAAAAAACACCCTGGAATCATACGGAAGGGATATTCGTCAGTTTTCCGAATACCTAAAAGTAAATCAGATTGATTCGCTGCCGGAAACCAATAGGGGGACGATTGTCCAATATCTTAATTCGTTGAAATCGCATGGCCGCGAAATGTCAACTGTTTCCCGCAATTTGGCGGCCATTAAGGCGTTTTTTCAATATCTTTCCCGAGAAAAATATATTAGCCGCGATCCGGCGATGAACATGGAATCCCCCAAGCTGGAGAAAAAACTTCCGCGTGTATTGACGGTGCAAGAGGTGGAACGGCTTCTGCGACAACCGAACCCTCTGTTGCCGGCCGGTCTTAGGGATAAAGCAATGTTGGAATTACTATACGCCACGGGAACCAGGGTTTCTGAATTGATTTCACTTGCCATGGCGGATATCAATTTAGAGTTAGGTTATGTGAAATGTTACGGAAAAGGATCTAAAGAGCGGATTGTGCCGTTTGGGTCAATTGCCGCCCGTTGTATTGGAGACTACCTTACCAAGGGACGGCAAAAAATGGTCCGTCTGCGTAAGACAGAGGCCTTATTTGTCAACCAGCATGGCAGACAGATGACGAGGCAAGGATTTTGGAAAATTATTAAAAAGTATGCTGAAAGTGCCCAGATCGAAAAAGAAATAACCCCGCATACCCTTCGGCACTCTTTTGCCACACATTTATTGGAAAACGGGGCGGATTTACGGTCGGTACAAGAAATGTTGGGGCATGCGGATATTGCAACAACGCAAATATATACCCATATAACCAATAAACACTTAAAAGAAGTCTACGATAAAACGCACCCCCGCGCCTGACAAAAGATGGATAAGTGGTTTAATCATGATTCGAAGGAGGACTATGAACATGAAAATGCGGGTGGTCGATATTATTGCCAAAAAACGCGACGGCATGGTTCTGACGGCGGATGAGATCCATTATTTTGTGCAAGGCGTGGTTAATCATCAAATTCCGGATTATCAGATTAGCGCCTGGTTAATGGCTGTTTATCTGCAGGGAATGACACCGGAAGAAACAGTGACGTTAACTCTGGCAATGGCACAGTCCGGCCGGATGATTGACTTGGGAGACATTCCCGGTATTAAAATTGATAAACATAGTACGGGTGGAGTTGGGGACACGACTACATTGGTGGTTGCGCCGTTGGTTGCGGCTGCCGGGATTCCTGTAGCAAAAATGTCAGGACGGGGCTTGGGGTTCACCGGCGGAACGATTGATAAATTGGAAGCAATTCCTGGTTTTTCTCCGATGATGGATATGGATTCTTTTTCGCGCCAAATTCGTCGCCACAATTTGGCGGTTATCAGCCAATCTGCGGATTTGGCGCCGGCGGATGGTTTATTGTACGCTTTGCGTGATGTTACAGCGACGATAGAAAGTATCCCGCTTATTGCGTCATCGATTATGAGTAAAAAAATTGCCGCCGGAGCCGATAAAATTTTATTGGATGTGAAAGTCGGCAATGGAGCTTTTATGCATGATTTGCAGGATGCAGTGTTGTTGGCGCAGACTATGGTTGATATAGGCAAGCGCAGTGGGAAAGAGACGGCAGCCTTGTTAACCGGAATGGATGAACCAGTGGGATGTGCTGTTGGCAATTCCTTGGAAGTGCAAGAAGCGATCGATATTTTGAGCGGGAGGGCGCAAGGGCGGTTGCATGATCTTTGCTTGACACTGGGAGCCCACATGTTGATTATGGCGAACGCAGCAGATACTTTGGCGGAAGCCAGGGAAAAAGCGTACTATTTGCTTAGCAAAGGATTTGCGTTAAAAAAATTTACGGAGTTTATTGAAGCCCAGGGTGGCAATCCGGAAGTTGTTATCAAGCCGGGATTACTGCCAACGGCAAAATATCAACGTGAAATTATTGCAAACCAAGATGGATATGTTTATCATATTGATACTGCCGGTATTGGCAGATGCGCTGTGATTTTGGGAGCAGGAAGGGAATACAAAGGACAACCGATTGATTTAGCCGCCGGATTAATTATGAATTGCCGCATCGGTGATTATGTCCGTAAGGGCCAGCCGCTGGCAGTTTTGCATGCTAATCAAAATGAATTGTTAGATCCGGCAACTGAAAAATGGCTGTCTTCCATTGCAATAGCGGATCAGCAGGCCTTTCCCACGAAACTAGTGTTAGGTTTGGTTGATTCTTCCGGGACGCATTTGTTTGACTGAACGGCAGTACCGATGTAACCGTAGATTTATCTCGTTAACAGCCTGTAAGACCCTGCCCTCTTAGGTCGGGGATCAACAGGCTATAACACTCGAAACCCTAAAGGGAAACTTCGGCTTCGCGAAATCAAAGATTTCGAGCCTCAGTCTTAAGTT